>DASZPV010000076.1:0-12745 GCA_035549875.1 Caulobacterales bacterium | reverse complement strand
TTGGTGACGCTGGGGAAATGGTTGGCGTCGGTCGCGGTGATGGCGATGGTGTCGAACACCGAGCCGTAGCCGCTGACCGGATAATCCTTGCCGTCGTAAACGACGCTGACGGTGTAATCGATCTTCGAGCCATCCTTGCGCTGGCCGACGCTATGAATCTTCAGGCCGCCGGGGATCGCCTCCCGGGTCATGATCATCTGCACGATCGGATTGAGGTTGGGCGCGGAGTATTTCGTTTGATCGACTTCGCGTTTCCACACGCCGACCGAATTGTCCGCCGCCGCGTGGGCGCAAGCTGGCATCACCAGGGCGGCGCACACCAAAGCTGCGGCCCAGACTGCGGTTCTTCTGTTCATTTTGGTCTCCGTTGCTCCCTACGACCTATCTATGGCATTCAGTCTATGGGCGCCGCGGGTATAGCTCAATGGTAGAGCTCTAGTCTTCCAAACTAGTGACAGGGGTTCGATTCCCCTTACCCGCTCCAGTCCTCCAGCGCCCAGGCGGCTTCGAGTTGCTCTGCGGGAACAAAGCCAAGGTCGCGGCGCATCACCTCGTTCAGCATGGCGGAACGCTCCCGCGAAGCGAGACGGTAGGCTTCGTCGTCGCCGTAGAATTGCGCCATCTCGTTGAGTTGCGCCTCGTCGTGGCGGCGGAAGATGCGCCCGGCGCGTTCGGCGTTGGCTGCATCCAGGCCGAGCGCCACGAGCGTTTTCACGCCCATGCGCAAGCTGCCCTCGAACATTTCGCGCTCGATTTCGTCAGCGCCGCGCCGGCGCAATTCGTAGACATGGAGGCGGTCGAAGGCGCGGGCCATGATGCGCAGACGCGGAAAGTGTTTGCGCGCCTCTTCGGCTATTTCGAGCGCTTTTTCCCGATCGTCGATGGCGATCACCAGAACGCGGGCGGTTTCGGCGCCGGCGGCGCGCAACAGCTCGATCCGGCTTGCGTCCCCATAGTTCACTTTCACGCCGAAGGCGCGGAGCGTGTCGATCTGGCTGGCGCTGTTTTCGAGAACGCTGATACGAAAACCGTTTCCCGTCAGCATGCGTCCGACGACCTGACCAAATCTGCCGAAGCCGGCGACGACGGCGTGCGGCCGATCATGCTCGATTTCCTCGCGCGCGCGTTTGGGCGGGGTTGCAAACCGGGCGATGACGCGTTCGCCGAGCAGGAATAGCAGCGGCGTGGCGGCCATCGACAGCGCGACGACTGCGATCAGCAGGTCGGCGATCTGCGTGCGCACCACGCCTAGCGTCGAGCCGATGCCGAGCAGCACGAAAGCGAACTCGCCGCCCTGCGCGATCGCCAGGCCGACCAGAATGGCGTCGGGGCCTTTCAGGGAAGAGACGCGCGCGATCGCCACGCCAATGGCGGCCTTGAGCGCCATCAGGCCGACGACAAGGCCGAGCACGATGAAAGGCGCGTCGTAGAGCACGTGGAAATTGATCCCCGCGCCGATGGAGATGAAAAACAGGCCCAGAAGTATGCCGCGGAAGGGTTCGATGTCGCTTTCGAGTTCGTGGCGGAATTCGCTGTCGGCGAGCGCGACGCCGGCAATGAAAGCGCCGAGCGCCGGCGACATGCCGACGCTTTGCATCAACACCGCCACGCCGGCGACGATCGCCAGCGCCGCAACCGTGAAGATTTCCCTGAGGCCGGTTTCGGCAATGAACCGGAACAGCGGGCGCACGACGACCCGGCCAAGCACAATCACCAGTCCGACAGCGCCAAGCGTCAGCATGGTCTGCGCCCAGATTGGATAGTGGCCGAGCGGCGTTTGCACCGTCTCCGCGCCGGGCGCCGCCAGCAAGGGCAGCAGCGCCAGAAGGGGGATCACCGCCAAATCCTGGAACAGCAGCACGGCGAAAGCCGCCCGTCCCGGCGGCGTGCCGCCCTGTCCGCGTTCGCGCAGGCCGGCCATGGCGACGGCGGTGGAAGACAGCGCCAGAATGAGCCCGCAGGCCAGACCGGTTCGCCAGTCCAGCCCAAGGAGCATGGCGATTGCCGTGATGGCGAAAGCGGTCAGGGCCATCTGGGCGCCGCCGAGGCCCATGACCGTCCGCCGCATGCGCCAGAGCACGGCCGGCTGAATCTCCAGGCCGATCAGGAACAGCATGATGACCACGCCGAACTCGGCCACATGCATGGTCTCGCCAGGCTGGTTGAGGAATTTGAAGCCGAATGGGCCGATTACGGCGCCGGCGATGATGTAGCCGGGCACGGCGCCGAGCCCGAGCCGCTTGGCCATGGGAACGGCGAGCAGCGCGGCGGCAAGATAGATGAAGGCGCTGAGAAGCGGCGAGGCGTGTTCCATGCCTCCGATTTAGCCGATTTGTTAAACATCGCATGCGATATTGCGCCCGCTTCGGGAGGACAAGGGCGCATGTCGGGCACAGAACCCAATCGGCTGCAGGGTGATAACGCCGAACAATGGCCGCGCCTGCTGGTCGTCGATGACGTTGACGATAACCGCAACATACAGATGCGCCGCCTGATGGTGGCGCATTTCGAGGTCGAGGAAGCCGCCAGCGGTTATGAGTGCCTGGACAAGCTCAACGCCGCGCCATTTGCGGCCGTCCTGCTTGACTATGTCATGCCGGGCATCGACGGCATTGAGACGCTGAAACGCATCCGGGAAAAATGGTCCAAGGCGGAGTTGCCGGTGATCATGGTGACGGCGCGGGACGATGATCCGATGATCATCCACTCGCTCGAGGCCGGCGCCAACGATCACGTCGCCAAACCGTATTCGTTTCCGGTGCTGGTGGCGCGCGTGCGGGCGCACCTGGCCTTGGCGAAGCGGGCGGCCTAAGAGCCCCGAAAATCGCTACTTACGCCGAAATAAAAACTGGCTCCTCGGGTAGGACTCGAACCTACGACCCAGCGGTTAACAGCCGCTTGCTCTACCGACTGAGCTACCGAGGAACGGCCGGGGATCGCTCCCCGGCGCGGGCGCGCCTCTTAGCAAGGTTGGGGGTAACCGTCCAAGCCTTTTGCCGCCGCGCAAAAGAAAACGGGGCCCCGAAGGGCCCCGAAGGCGTTGGGTATGGTGGGGTGTCTCCAAGGGAAGACGTGGTGACTATCCCGTTAAACGCTTAAGCAATCGTTAAAGGCGCGGCCGCCCCGCCGCCGTTCCGGCGAGCAGGCGCTTCTGCTATTCTATGGCTCGGAAGATCGAGGTTCCACGACCGTGGCCCGGCGCATTCTTGTTATCGAAGACGACGACTCAACCCGCGATTACGTCGTGAAGGGGCTGCGCGAGGCTGGCTTCGTGGTCGATTCGTCGGCGCAGGGAAACGAGGGCCTCTACATGGCCACGACCGGGCCGTTCGACGCCATCGTGCTCGACCGTTCGCTGCCGGGGCTGGACGGGCTCTCGGTCCTCAAGGCGCTGCGCGCTGCAGGGGACCAAACGCCGGTAATCATTCTTTCGGCGATCGCCCAGGTCGATGAGCGGGTAAAGGGGTTGCGCGCGGGCGGCGACGACTACCTCTCCAAGCCGTTCAGTCTTGCTGAACTGCACGCGCGGATCGACAACCTTTCGGCGCGTAAGTCCGGCCGGGCGGTTGAGACGAAGTTGGTTTGCGGCGACCTTACGATGGACCTGCTGTCGCGGCGCGTGGAGCGGGCGGGCAGGGGGATCGATCTGCTGCCGCGCGAATTTCAGTTGCTGGAGCACTTGATGCGCAACGCCGGCCGCGTGGTCACGCGCACTATGCTGCTTGAGCACGTTTGGGATTACCGTTTCGATCCGCACACCAGTCTGATCGACACGCATATCAGCCGGCTACGCAAGAAGATCGATGAAGGCTTTGAAACGCCGCTGCTGCATACGGTGCGGGGTGTGGGATATCGGCTGGGCGTGGTCGCATGAGGCTTGCCTTGCCCGGCATTGGCGGGATGTCTCACGAGGCGCGGTATTTGTCTTGGGCCGTGCTCGCAGCGCTGGTCGCCATTACCGCGGCGCTTTTTCTCGTCGACGCCGATGTAGAACGGACGCTGGATCACGAAGAAGAGCGCGCGGCGCGCCGCGAGTTGTTGCTGCTCCACGATTTGTCCGCGGAGAAAGGCGGCGGCGCTGTGCTCGAAACCATTACGCGGCGGGCGCGGGTCGGCGATTCCGAATTGATCTTCGCGCTAAAGGGCGAGGATGGGCATTTCTACGGCGGCGTGTCGGAATGGCCGCAAGTCCAGCGCGATGATGGCGACTGGGGTCCTTTGGTGGTGACGCGGGACAGTGAACGCAAGCGGGCCGTTGGCCTGATGTCGCTTTTGCCCGACGGCTCGATTGTTTTGATTGGCAATGATTTCAGCGGACGCGACCGCGTGCGCGCGGCCTCGTTCGCCGGATTCGGACTGGCGTTGGTGCTGATCAGCGCGCTCGCCTTCGGTTTTGGCGCTCAAATAAATCGCGTCGGCATGAGGCGCGTGGCGGCTATTTCCAGGACCGCGGAAGAAGTCATGGCGGGCAGGCTTGCCGCGCGCGTGCCGGTGGACCGCGAGCGCGACGTGTTCGATCACCTCGGGCTTGTGGTCAACCAGATGCTTGACCGGATTGAGGCGCTGTTTGCCGCGATGCGCGCCGTCACCGACAGTCTGGCGCACGATCTACGCACGCCGCTCAATCGCCTCAAAGCGGCTTTGGAGCGCGCCGCACTCGCAAGCAATGGCGAGGCGGCTGCTGAAATAGAGCGGGCGCAGAACGAAGCTGACCGTTTGGCGTCGACATTTTCATCTCTCATCGACATCGCGCGGGCAGAAAGCGGGCTTTCCGAAGAGGCGATGGAAATCGTTGACCTGAAGGCTCTCACCGAGGGCCTGGTTGATTTGTTTTCGCCCGCCGCCGAGGATCGAGGCTTGCGTCTGGCGGTCTCCACGCCTGAGATCAGCCTTCGCGCGCATCGGCCTCTTTTGTCGCAGGCGATCGCGAACCTCATCGACAACGCCATAAAATACGCCCCGTCTGGCGGATTGATTTCCGTTGCACTCTCTCGCACGGAGGAGGGGGCCGAGATCGTCGTCGCCGACAACGGTCCAGGCATACCGACCGGTTCGCGGGCGGCGGCGCAGACGCGGCTTGTGCGCCTGCATCCGGCGGAACAGGGCGGCGGCGCGGGCCTTGGCCTCTCGATCGCAGCAGCGACGGCGCGGTTGCATCGCGGCGAACTGACTTTGGATGACAATCAGCCCGGCCTCCGCGCGACGCTGTCGCTGCGAACGGCCGGGCTGAAAAGTTGACGGCCGGCGCCAAGGGACGGATTTGCGCCGGCCGCCGTCACGGACGGTTAAACGCCGAGGGCCTTTACGGTCTCCGGCGTCAGACGACCGCTGACAGGAAGCTTTTTAATCATTTGAAATTTCTTGATCGCGGCGACCGTGGCGGCGTCACGCCTTCCGTTCACCGGCCCCTTATACTCCCCTAGTTCCCTCAGCCTTCCCTGCGCGCGCAGGTAGAGCGACGGTTTGGTTGACGTTACGGCGGCCAGCGCGCCGGCGGGCGCAATCGAAGCTGGCTGAGCGCTGGCCGCAGCGGCGCCATCGATCATCAGAGCTAACGTTAGGGCCGCCATCACCGCGCGCTGCATCAATGCCTCCGCGCAACCAGTAGCTGGTCAAGCTCGCCGCCAACCCTTCGGCAGCTTTGCAAATCTGTGAGACTCACGAGCCCAAATTCGCTCACAGGCGGCGTTTAATCCGGGACTCGTCTTTGCTGAGAATCCGAGAGAAACATTTGATGTAGCGGCGATAAATCAGAGAATGCCCTGGCCCCTTCCGGGCGTCCGGGCCGTACTAAGTAAGGCCAAGCGCCGGCAGAAGCCGGACATGGAGGAGCGTTGCCTAGGACCCTATCGAACGACGATGTCGTGGAATTTCGCCAGCGGCTGTGTAACGCGGCGGCCCGCTTGTTCATCGAGCGTGGTCCGGATGCAGTGACGATGCGCAACCTGGCCCAGGAACTGGGCTGCAGCGCGATGACCCCGTACCGGTATTTCAAAGATAAGGACGCCATTTTGGCCGCGGTTCGGGCGCGCGGGTTCGATGAGTTCGCCGAGGCGCTGGAGCAGGCCGGCGCCTCCGCAGAGGACGCCATGGCCCGCGCCTACGTGGTCTGCGGCGCCTATCTCCGATTCGCCACCGAGCGTCCGCACGTCTATCGGATGATGTTTGATGCGCCGTTCCTGGGCGCTGACGACATCGACCCAGACCTCGTGCGCGCCGGAGAGCGGGCCCGGGAACAGATGAAAGCCTATGTACGGGGGCTTGTTTCCGCGGGCGTCGTCGACGGCGATCCCACATTGATAGGGAATTTGCTGTGGGCCGGCGTCCATGGCGTCGTCATGCTTTCCCTATGCGGGATGCTGTCTCGCCACCTGTCCGCCGAGACGATAAGCCATGAGCTGTTCCAGGCCGTCATAGAACGCCACAGCCCGAAACGGTAGGACCTTGCGCGGCAAGGGGATGGAGGCCTCACCCGGAATCGAACCGGGGTGCGCGGATTTGCAGTCCGCTGCGTCACCACTCCGCCATGAGGCCAGAACCGAACGAAGCGGGACGTTTCGTCCCGCGCCCGCCGGTTTACAGGGGGGTGGCCTCCAGATAGCAAGCCGGACGCTGCGTCGCAACGCGAGGACGAGATAATGGATTTCGCGCAGGCCCGCATGGCGATGGTCGATTCGCAGGTGCGCACGAATGATGTGACCGATCCGGCGCTGGTCGGCGCGTTCCGGGCCATCCCACGCGAAAACTTCGTGGCCGAGGCGGCGCGGGCCGCCGCCTATGCCGATTTCGAACCAGAAGCAGCGCCGGGCCGGCGCCTGCTTAGCCCACGCGACTTGGCCAAGTTGTTGCAAGCTTTGGGGCTCCAAAAGGGGGAGAAGGCTCTCGAACTTGCCGGAGCGACCGGCTATGGCGCCGCGATCGTCGCCCATTGCGTCCAGTCAGTAGTGACGCTCGACCCAAGCCCTGAGCTGTCGTTCGCCGCGCGGGCGGCGCTGGACAAGAGCGGGCTCGCGAACGTCACCGCGGTGTGTACCGAGGCCAAGGCGGGCTGGCTTGACGGCGCGCCCTACGACGTTGTTTTTCTTAACGGAGCGGCTGAGGTCGTTCCCGACGCGTGGCTGGCTCAACTGGCCGAAGGCGGCCGTCTCGGCGTGATCGTCCGGGATGGGGTGGCGGGCGAAGCACGCATCTATCTGAAATCCGGCGGCAAATTCGCCTATCGTGTCGCGTTTGACGCAGCCCCCCCGGTGGCGCCGGGGTTGCGCCGCATCAAGACCTTCGCATTCTAGGGGTAGTCAGGCCCAACGGCGCGCCTCAGGCGCGGGTTTGATGGTTATTAACCGTAGCGGGGGCTTAGATGCGCAGAATGCGTAACGTAGAATTTTTTCTCGCTGCCGCGGCGCTCTTCGGAACCGCGTCTGCGGCACAGGCGGAAACGCTGGCCGACGCGTTGAACGCCGCCTATTTGCACAATCCCACGCTTGAGGCCTCTCGCGCCGGCGCCCGCGCGACCGATGAGCAATATCCCCAAGCGCGTGCGCGTTTGCTGCCTCAGGTCAGCGCCACGGCCACCTATGGCGAGCGCCGCGTCGACACCAATGTTTATAGCCAATTGCCCGGAGACATACTCACCTCCAAGCCGGGCACATACGGCCTGCAGGCCACCCAGACGATTTTCGCCGGTGGCCGCAATATCGGCGCGATCAACCAGGCGAGCGCCAATATCGATGCCGCACAGGAGAGCCTGCGCTCTACCGAGCAGACCGTCCTGCTGTCCACGATCTCCGCCTATATGGATGTGCGGCGCGACGCGGAGATATTGGCGATCCGCGCCAACAATGTTGAGCTTTTGGTCAAACAGGTCGAAGAGGCGCAGGCGCGCTTCGACGTTGGCGAAATCACCCGCACCGACGTGGCGCAGGCGCAGGCCCGGCTTGCCGGCGCGCGGGCGAACCTGGCTTTTGCGCGGGCCAATCTGGAGGGGTCGCGCGCGCGTTACGCGGAAATCGTTGGGAATCCGCCAGGCCAACTGGAGGCCCCGCCGGTTGCGGCTGACGTGCCTTCATCGCTGGAAATGGCGATCGAACAAGGGCTTGCCTCGAACCCAGACTATTTGCAGCAGCAACACCTTGTGAAGGCTGCACGAGCGCAGATGATGATCGACCGCGCAGGTCTGCTGCCGCAAGTATCAGTCACAGGTCAGATCACGCGTAGTTATGATGATCACCGCCCCTTTAATGGCTTGGCTCTGCAGGACCAACAGGATGCGCGCGCGGTCGCGACGCTGACGATACCGCTTTATCAGGGCGGTCTGGCTCGTTCGCGTGTCGCCCAGTCACGTGACAACCTGCAACGGGCGCTGGCCCAGGGCGAAGCCACCCGTCGCAAGGTTACATCTACGGTCACCTCCGCATGGAACGATCTCGATGCGGCTCGACAAGCCATTGTATCTACCCGCGAGCAGGTCGAGGCCAACCAACTGGCCTTTGACGGCGCCGAGCAGGA
Organism: Caulobacterales bacterium; assembly: GCA_035549875.1. Taxonomy (GTDB): domain Bacteria; phylum Pseudomonadota; class Alphaproteobacteria; order Caulobacterales; family Aquidulcibacteraceae; genus JAKFWI01. Next base: position 4,240 of record DASZPV010000076.1, on the reverse strand, counting down.
ACGCGATGTTGGTCTGCGCACGACCATCGAAGTGCTGAACGCGCAGCAGGAATTGCTCGATTCGCGCGTGGCCCAGGCCCAGGCCGAGCGCAACGCTTACGTGGCGGCGCATGGTTTGCTGCAAGCTGTGGGCGCTTTGGACCCAAAAACGCTCGGCGTTAACGCGCCGTTATACGATCCAGACAAGCATCGCAAAGCAGTTGGATGGCGATTCTAGCGGCCTGACCCGAGGCTTGGCGCGACTCACCTTCCGGCTCTAGGTTTTCGGGCGCCGAGGCGATGTCTCCGGCGTGATCGTGCAGGCGGGCTGAGCACATGGCGATGCAGGAACCCCAAGCCGAACCCTCGATGGAGGAGATTCTGGCTTCGATTCGGCGGATCATTTCGGAAGAGGATCAGCCTGCGGCGGCGGGACAGGTGCTTGATCTTGTCCAGCCGGCGGACGAAGCGCCAGAAGACGACATCATGGTGTTCGATGAGCCGGTTGCGGTTGCCCCCGCACCGACGCCCATGGCTGCGCCCGCGCCGGCGGCTGCCGCACCCATACGTGTGGCCGAGCCAGTGCCTGTTCCGCGCGCGCCAGCGCCGGCGCCGGTCGCGTCGCCCATGGAGGACGAGCCGATCGTATCTGAGCCTGCCTCTCACGTCGCTGCCGGGGCTTTTGGCCGCCTGGCAGGGTCGGTGCGCGTGGCCGATCAGCCCAACCAGACGCTGGAAGGCATGATCCGCCAATTGGTCAAGCCGATGCTGAAGGAATGGCTCGACCAGAACCTGCCGGCAATCGTTGAAGCCAAGGTAGAGGCCGAACTGGACCGTATTTCGCGGCTGGCTCGGTAGGAGCCGCCGGCTTCTAGCCGCAATCATTGAAACGCCTGCTGGAAGCAGGCGGTCCGACACTGCTATAGCCCGCGGCTCCGCACTATCCGCGGGACCGTTTGCTTATGTGGAATGCTCGACACCAATTTCGATCCAAAGGCCGTTGAAGCGTCTCTGTACGAGGCGTGGGAGAGTTCGGGCGCATTCAAACCGAGGGCAAGCGGCGCTGCGTTTTCCATCGTCATCCCGCCGCCGAACGTAACCGGCTCGCTGCATATCGGTCACGCCCTCAACAATACGCTGCAGGACATACTGGCGCGGTTTGAGCGGATGCGCGGCAAGGCCGTGCTGTGGCAGCCGGGCATGGATCACGCGGGCATCGCCACGCAGATCGTGGTCGAACGCCAACTCGCCGAACAAGGCAATATGGATCGCCGCGCGCTGGGCCGCGAGGAATTCGTCAAGCGCATCTGGGCCTGGAAGGAAGAAAGCGGCGGCACGATCACGCGGCAATTGCGTAGGCTCGGGGCGAGCTGCGACTGGAGCCGCGAACGCTTCACGATGGACGAAGGGCTTTCGCGCGCGGTGCTAAAAGTATTCGTGCAGCTCTACAAGGAAGGGCTGATCTACAAGGACAAGCGCCTGGTGAACTGGGATCCGAAACTGCAGACGGCGGTTTCCGATCTCGAAGTCGAAAATATCGAAACCAAAGGCAAGCTCTGGCGGATCAAATATCCGCTAGCCGACGATGCTTCGCGCTTCGTCGTTGTGGCGACGACGCGGCCGGAGACGATGTTGGGCGACGTAGCCGTTGCGGTGCATCCGGGTGACGAGCGCTACACGGCGCTGATCGGCAAGATGGTGCGCCTGCCGCTGACGGATCGCGCGATCCCGGTGATCGCGGACGACTACGCCGATCCGGAAAAGGGTTCTGGCGCCGTGAAGATCACGCCGGCTCACGATTTCAACGATTTCGAGGTTGGCAAGCGCCACAAGCTGGCGCCGATCGAAGTGATCGATCGCGAAGCGCAGATGAGCGGCGATATTCCCGAACGGTTTCGCGAAATGGATCGTTTCGAGGCGCGCAAGCAGATTCTGGCGGAGCTGGAGCAGGACGGCCTGCTCGACGGCGCCGAGGACATTGTCCACGCGGTGCCGCATGACGAGAAGACCAAGCTGGTCATTCTCGAGCCGATGCTCACCGAGCAATGGTACGTCGACGCCAAGAAACTGGCCGGGCCGGCGATCGCGGCGGTGGAAAGCGGCAAGACCAAATTCACACCGGAAAATTTCGCCAACACTTATTTCCACTGGATGCACAACATCCAGCCCTGGTGCGTGTCGCGGCAGCTTTGGTGGGGCCACCAGATTCCGGCATGGTATGCGCCGGACGGCAAGGTGTTCGTCGAGGAAAGCGAAGATGCGGCGAAGGCCGCAGCCAAAGCGCACTTCAAGAAGGACGTTCCGCTCACGCGCGATGAGGACGTGCTCGACACATGGTTCTCGTCCGCGCTCTGGGCGTTCTCTACGATGGGCTGGCCTGACGAGACGCCCGAGGTGAAGCGTTTCTACCCGACCAGCGTGCTCGTCACGATGTACGACATCATTTTCTTCTGGGTCGCCCGGATGATGATGATGGGGCTACACTTCATGAAGGATGTGCCGTTCCACAATGTACTGATCCACGCCCGCGTCGTTGACGAAAAGGGCGCGAAGATGAGCAAGACGAAGGGCAATGTCGTCGATCCGCTCGTGTTGATCGATGAATACGGCGCCGACGCGCTGCGCCTGACGCTGGCGATGAAGGCGGCGCCCGGCAAGGACGTGCGCATGGGGCGCGGCGTCGTCGAGAGCTACCGCAATTTCGGCACCAAATTCTGGAACGCAGCGCGTTTCTGCCAAATGAACGAATGCGTCAACTGGAACGCGTTCGATCCGACGACACCGAAGCACACGATCAATCGCTGGATCGTCGGTGAACTGACGCAGACCGCGGCGACGGTGACGGCGGAACTCGAAGCCTATCGCTTCAACGAGGCGGCCGGCGCACTCTACAAATTTGTCTGGAACGTGTTCTGCGACTGGTACATCGAGTTGATAAAGCCGTTGCTCAATGGTTCTGATGAAGCAACGCTCGGTGAAACACGCGCGACGGCGGCCTGGGTGCTCGAACAGGTCATCCGGCTGCTGCATCCTTTCATGCCCTTCATCACGGAAGAATTATGGACGCGGCTTGGCGAGTTCGGGCCGAAGCGCGAGCGCATGCTGATCGTCGAAACCTGGCCTGATCTGCCGGAAAGCCTGATAGATCCGAAAGCGGCCGAGGAGATCAACTGGCTGATCGGCCTCGTTTCTGAAACGCGCTCTGCGCGCGCGGAACTGAATGTGCCGGCGGGCGCCAAGATTCCGCTCCTGCTGGTCGGCGCCGCAAAGGAAAGCTGCCGCCGGCTTGAGCGGCATCAGGAGCTGATCGACCGGCTGGCGCGGCTGGACTATTCGACCACCGCCGACGCGGCGCCGACGGGTTCGGTGACGTTCGTGCATGGCGAGGCGACCGTGGCGCTGCAACTTGAAGGCGTTGTCGATTTCAGCGCTGAGGCTGAGCGTCTGGTTAAAGAGATCAATCGGCTCGACGGCGAGATCGCCAAGATCGACGGCAAGCTCGGCAATGCCGAGTTCGTCCGCAAGGCGCCCAAGGAGGTGGTCGAAGAGCAACGCGAGCGCCGCGCCGAGGCGCAGGCCGCCAAGGCGAAACTGGAAGCGGCCTTGCAGCGTCTCCGCGCGGCGGTTTAACCGCCCGGTCACCTTGGCGCGCCACTATGGCCCCATGGCCGACTACCAGTTTCTGGGCGCGGAGATCGAAAAGAACCGCGCCGATGCGCGTTTGGCCCAAAAGAAGCGCTACAAGGGGCTGCTGGGCCTTGCCTTCGGCGTTGCGGGCCTCGCCTCAATGTTGGCCGGTCTACCCGATCTGGTCAGCTATCTACTCTGGGCGGCCGGCGTTGCGGCCTGGATGTACGTAAAGACGGTTTAAGCCCGCCCGCGAACCCGCTAAGACGCGCTCTTCTCTTTGAAGGAGCGTGCAGATGGATTCCGGCGGCCCGCCGCGCAAGTCCTGGGACAAGTCCAAGCTTCCCTCGCGCCACACGACGATCGGCCCCGAACGCGCGCCGCATCGTTCCTATTATTACGCGATGGGCCTGGGCACGCGCGAGATCGAGGCGCCGTTTGTCGGCGTGGCTTCGTGCTGGAATCAGGCTGCGCCGTGCAACACCACGCTGATGCGCCAGGCGCAGGCCGTCTCTGTCGGCGTGAAAGAAGCCGGCGCCACGCCGCGTGAGTTCTGCACGATCACCGTCACCGACGGCATCGCCATGGGCCATGAGGGCATGCGCTCCTCGCTCGCCTCGCGCGAAGTGATCGC
>DASZPV010000075.1:0-11892 GCA_035549875.1 Caulobacterales bacterium | reverse complement strand
GATAGCTCAGAAAGATCGGCGCCATCGGGATCAGCGCTTCCAGCGTCGGCTCGTGCGGGGGCCGCAGCTCCAGCACCATGATGGTGATGATGATGGCGATCACGCCATCGCTGAACGCCAGCATCCGTTCCTTGGTCATGGAGCGGTACATAAGGCGCTGCGGCGCCGGCGTGAAGCTTTCCGCCGGCTGCGCCGTGGGCTACGCGTGGGTCCACAATCGGCGTGAGGAAACAGCCATGCGTCATTTCAAACAAGGTACGTTCTGGACGGCGCTCATCGCCGCCGGTTGCGTCGCCGCGCTTGCCGCCTGGCAGGCGCCCGAAAGGCCCGAATTCGGCTCAGCCGCCGCCTCCGCGCACGCCGGCGACGCGGCGCCGGATTTGCAGGCCTTGCCGGGCGATCGCCTGCCGCCGCTCAACATGCTGGACCAGAACGGTCGCCTGAAGCCGCCGCCTGCCGGCGCGCCCGGCGGAAGTTATGATCTTGCCAAGCCGCACTCCACGGTGCCGGCGCCATCGCTGGAAATCGCGATCGCGGGGGCACGCGCGGCGCTTTCCGATTGTGCGGCGAGAGGCCGGCGCGGCGGGGTGACGGTCGTCGACTCGGCTGGTGAGGTGAGGGTGTCGATGAGCGCCGACGGCGAAGACGGCAGCCACGTATTCGTGGCGCAACGCAAGACGCTGACGGCGCTGGCGTTCAAAATGCCGAGCGCCGACGCGCAGGCCGCGATTGCAAAGGACCCGGCGCTGCTTTCCCGCGTCATCCCGGCGATGTTCGTGCAGTTCGGCGCGATCCCGATCACCTCGCGCGGCCAGATCATTGGCGCCATCGGCTACAGCGGCGGCGACGACGTGAATTGCGCGACCGCCGGCTGGAAAGTGATCCAAAGCCGCTTGCCGCAATAGGAACCGTTTGCATTGCCGCTGCGGTCGGCTATGCCCAGCCGCAAAAGCGGTCAGGGGTTCCATCCGGCATGTCCATCCTCGTCAACGCGGCCACGCGGGTTATTTGCCAGGGGTTCACAGGCAAGAACGGTACGTTCCATTCCGAACAGGCGATCGCTTACGGCACGAAAATGGTCGGCGGCGTCAGCCCGGGGAAGGGCGGCCAGACGCATCTGGGCCTGCCGGTATTCAATTCCGTTCAGGAAGCCAAGGACAAGACCGGCGCCGATGCGACAGTGATCTATGTGCCGCCGCCGGGCGCCGCCGCCGCGATCGAGGAAGCCATTGAGGCGCAGATTCCGCTCATCATCGCCATCACCGAAGGCATTCCGGTGCTCGATATGGTGCGGGTAAAGGCGAAGCTGGATAAATCCAAATCGCGCCTCATCGGACCGAACTGCCCCGGCGTGCTGACGCCGGAGGAATGCAAGATCGGGATCATGCCGGGCTCGATCTTCTCCAAGGGCTCGATTGGCGTGCTCTCGCGCTCGGGCACGCTGACTTACGAGGCCGTGTTCCAGACCACGAACGAGGGCCTCGGCCAGACCACGGCGGTAGGCATCGGCGGCGATCCGGTGAAGGGCGCCGAGTTCATCGACATGCTTGAATTGTTCCTCGCCGACGACGAAACCAAGGCGATCATCATGATCGGCGAGATTGGCGGGGCGGCGGAGGAAGACGCCTCACAGTTCATCACCGACGAGGCCCGCAAGGGCCGCAAGAAACCGATGGTCGGATTCATCGCCGGCCGCACCGCGCCGCCCGGCCGCCGCATGGGTCACGCTGGGGCCATAATTTCCGGTGGAAAAGGTGATGCGGGGTCAAAAATAGCGGCCATGGAGGCTGCTGGGATTAAAATATCCCCCCATCCAGCCGCCTTGGGGCGAACGATGACCGAGCTGCTGCGCGCTTAGGCCGCCGCGCCGGCGCAGGTCTGGCCTGCCTGAAATCAGGGCTGCCGTCTTCATTCCGCGATGATCAGCGCTTAAGAGAGGCGCGCGGGAGAGACTCCGCCTACATCTTCCCCGAACGCGCGAAAAAGGACCTGAGTTCCGATGGCTGACGACGGCCGCTCGATGCCCAATGCGGCGCTGCTGGAGACCAGTTTTCTCTACGGCGTCAACGCCAACTTCGTTGAAGAACTGCACGCCCAATATCTGCGCGATCCGACTTCGGTGGATCCCTCCTGGCGGCAGTTCTTTTCTCGTCTGGGCGATGACCCGGAAACCGTTGCGCGCGCCGTAGAAAGGCCTGCCTGGTCGCCGCCGACGAAATCCACGGTCAGCGAAACCAACGCATTGCTGGATGGAGACTGGCCTAAGGCCGAAGCCCATCTCACCAAAAAGATTTCCGACCGCAGCGGCGTAGGCGCGGCGCCCGATTCCGTGCGGGAAGCGGCGCGCGACAGCGTGCGCGCGCTGATGATGATCCGCGCTTATCGCACGCGCGGGCATTTGGCGGCGCAACTCGATCCGTTGGGCATAGAGGTTCGTCCGCCGCAGCCCGAACTCGATCCGGCGTCTTTCGGCTTCGGCCCCGACGACATGGACCGCCCGATCTTCATCGATCATGTGCTGGGCCTGGAGACGGCCACGCCGCGCCAGATGCTCGATCTGCTGCGCCGCACCTATTGCGGCCATCTCGGCGTCGAGTTCATGCACATCACCGAGCCAGGCGAGAAGGCCTGGATACAGGGGCGCATCGAGGGCACCGACAAGGAAATTACGTTCACGCCCGAAGGCAAGCGCGCGATCCTGAAGAAGCTGATCGAAGTCGAGACGTTCGAGCGCTTCCTGCACCGCCGATATCCCGGCACCAAGCGCTTCGGGCTTGATGGCGGCGAAGCCTGCATCCCGGCGATGGAACAGATCATCAAACGGGGCGGGGCGCTCGGCGTCGATGAGATCATCGTCGGCATGCCCCACCGCGGCCGTCTGAACGTGCTGGCGGCGGTGATGGGCAAGCCCTACCGCGTCATCTTCCACGAGTTCTCCGGCGGCTCGGCCACGCCCGACGAAGTGCTCGGCTCCGGCGATGTGAAGTATCACATGGGCGCCAGCTCGGACCGTGAGTTTGACGGCAACAAGGTCCACCTCTCGCTCACCGCCAATCCGAGCCACCTTGAAATCGTCAATCCCGTCGTGCTCGGCAAGGCGCGCGCCAAACAGGCGCAGGACATGCTCTGGGACGGCAAGGAGGATCTGTTCGCAATCCGCGCCAGGGCGATGCCGCTGCTGATGCACGGCGATGCGGCGTTCGCGGGCCAGGGCGTTGTGGCCGAATGCTTCGCGCTCTCGGGCCTGCGCGGCTATCGCACCGGCGGCACGATCCATATCATCGTCAACAACCAGATCGGCTTCACCACGAGCCCGCGTTTCTCGCGCTCTTCGCCTTATCCGTCGGACGTCGCGCTCATGGTGCAGGCGCCGATCTTCCACGTGAACGGCGACGATCCCGAGGCCGTCACCTTCGCCGCCAAGGTGGCGACGGAGTACCGGCAGAAATTCGGCAAGGACGTCGTCATCGACGTGTTCTGCTATCGCCGGTACGGCCACAATGAGGGCGACGAGCCTTCGTTCACGCAGCCCTTGATGTACAAGAAAATCAAGGATCACCCGACCACGCGGGAACTCTACACCCAGCGCCTCATCGGCGAAGGCGTGGTCACCGCCGCGAACGTCGAAGACTGGATCAAGGAATTCGAGGTGTTCCTCGACGCCGAATACGAAGGCGGTTCCAGCTTCAAGCCGAACAAGGCCGATTGGCTGGATGGCGTGTGGGCCGGCCTTGGCCTGCCGGACGATGACGACCGCAAGGGCCAGACCGCCGTGCCGCTCGGCAAATTGCGCGATCTGGGCCTCAACATCACGCGAACGCCGGAAGGCGTGGACATGCACAAGACGCTCGTGCGCGTGATCGAAAACCGCCGCAAGACGATCGAGACCGGCGAGGGGATCGATTGGGCGCTGGCCGAGCATCTGGCGTTCGCAACGCTGCTCGATGAAGGTTTCAATGTGCGCCTATCGGGCCAGGATTCCTGCCGCGGCACGTTCAGTCAGCGCCACTCCCATTTCGTCGATCAGACGACGGAGGTGCGCTACACGCCGCTCAACAATATCCGCCAGGGCCAGGCCCATTACGAAGTGATCGATTCGCTGCTCTCGGAAGAGGCGGTGCTCGGCTTCGAATACGGCTATTCGCTCACCGCGCCGAACACGCTGACCATGTGGGAAGCCCAGTACGGCGATTTCACCAATGGCGCACAGGTGGTGATCGATCAGTTCATCTCCTCGGGAGAGCGCAAATGGCTGCGCATGTCCGGCCTCGTGATGCTGCTGCCGCACGGCTATGAAGGGGCCGGCCCGGAACATTCCTCCGCCCGGCTGGAGCGTTTCCTTCAGCAATGCGCGGAAGACAATCTGCAGGTGGCGAATTGTTCGACGCCGGCGAACTACTTCCACATCCTGCGCCGCCAGATACACCGCCAGTTCCGCAAGCCGCTGGTGCTGATGACGCCGAAATCGCTGCTGCGCCACAAGCGCTGCATCTCAAAGCTGGCGGACATGGCCGAGGGCACGACGTTCCACCGCGTGCTGTGGGACGACGCTGAGCATGAGGGCTCTTCGTTCAAGCTGAAGCCTGACGATCAGATCCGCCGCGTCGTCGTCTGCTCGGGCAAGGTCTATTATGATCTGCTGGAGGAGCGCGAAAAACGCGGGCTGGACAGCGTCTACCTGCTGCGCGTCGAGCAATTCTACCCCTATCCGGCCAAGTCGATGATCCATGAATTGGGGCGCTTCAAGCAGGCGGAGTTGGTCTGGTGCCAGGAAGAGCCGAAGAACATGGGCGCCTGGTCGTTCATGGAGCCGAATCTGGAATGGACGCTGGACCGGATTGGCGCCACTTATCGCCGGCCCCGCTATGTCGGCCGTCCGGCGACGGCGTCCACGGCGACGGGCCTGATGTCGAAACATCTCAAAGAGCTGGAAGCGTTCATGAACGAGGCTTTCACGCTCTGAGTTTTCCTCCCCGTTTACGGGGGAGGTGGTCTTTGAGCGAAGCGAAAAGCCGGAGGGGCCCCCTCAATCTCGCTGGCGCTCGATTGGAGTTGTTGCAATGACCGATGTGGTAGTCCCCACGCTTGGCGAATCCGTCACCGAGGCGACGGTGGGGAAGTGGAACCGGAAAGCCGGCGATAAGGTCTCGCGCGACGAAGTGCTCGTCGAGTTGGAGACCGACAAGGTCGCGGTTGAGATCACGGCGCCAGAAGCTGGTGTTCTGGCCGACATCGTCGCCCTGGAAGGGACGACGGTTGAGATCGGCGCGCTGCTGGCGCGGATCGGCGCCGGTTCGGGCGCGCAGGCCGCCGCCGCTCCGCCGAAGGCCGCCGATGCGCCCAAGCCTAAAACTCCCGAGCCCGAACCGGCCAAGCCCGCCGCGCCCTCGGCGCAACGCATCGCCGCCGAAAACGGAATCGACGTTTCCGACATCAAGGGCAATGGCCGCGATGGCCGCGTGACCAAGGCCGATGCGCTGGCGGCAGCCGAGGCAAAAGCCGCGCCGAAAGAAGAATCGCCGCCGCAGCCCATGTCCGCGCCGCCGAAACCGCAAACCGCGCCGGCCCAGTCTCAGGCGCTGACGCGGCCGGAAATGGTCGCGCTGCGCGGGCTCGGTTCGCGCGAGGAACGGGTGAAGATGACCCGTCTGCGCCAAACCATCGCCCGGCGGCTCAAGGAAGCCCAGAACAATGCCGCGATGCTGACGACGTTCAATGAGGCGGACATGTCCGCCATCATGGCGTTTCGCAGCAAGTTCAAGGACCAGTTCGAAAAGCGCCACGGCGTAAAGCTCGGCTTCATGAGCTTCTTCGTGAAGGCGTGCGTGACGGCGCTGAAGGAAGTGCCGGAAGTCAACGCCGAGATCGACGGCGAAGACATCATCTACAAGAATTTCTACGATATCGGCGTGGCCGTCGGCACGGAGAAGGGCCTAGTCGTCCCCGTGCTGCGCGACGCCGATCATCTCTCCCTGGTCGAGATCGAGAAGGGGATCGGCGAACTCGGCGCCCGCGCGCGCGACGGCAAGCTGAAGCTGGAAGATCTACAAGGCGCCACGTTCACGATCAGCAATGGCGGCGTCTATGGTTCGCTAATGTCCACGCCGATCCTGAATGCGCCGCAATCGGGCATCCTCGGCATGCACAAAATCCAGGATCGGCCGATGGTCGTGAACGGGCAGGTGGTGGCCCGGCCGATGATGTATCTGGCGCTCAGCTACGATCACCGTCTGGTCGATGGCAAAGGCGCTGTCACGTTCCTCGTCCGCGTAAAGGAATGCCTGGAAGACCCTGAGCGGCTGCTGTTGGAACTCTAGTCTAGCCGCCCCGCTGCAGTTGGCGCCGCCGGAGCCGGATGGTTTAGTGGCGCCATGGCCCTGATCGAGATCGCTAGGTTCACGACCAAATCCGAGGCCGAAAGCGCCGCTGGCGCCTTGCGCGCGATCGGCGCGCCGGTGTTCGTGTTCGGCGATAGTCTCGGCGCGGCGGCCTATGCCCTGCCATTCAGCGCCGAAGGCTTTCGCGTGATGGCGCCGGCCGAATGGAAGCAGCGTGTGCAGGACGAGTTGGCCCGCCTGACGGCGGCCTACGACGAAGACTGACGGGTATGAGCGCCGAAGCGGCCGGGCTGATCCTGCTGCGCATCGTGGGCGTTCTGTGGATCGTCGGCGGCGGCTTCCTGTTGCATCGATTGTGGCTGAACAGCCGGCTCGACCCGATGATCGAGAAGCTCGACCGGATGGCCAGGGAAATGGGCGCGCCCGATAGCGGCAAGCCGCTCGATATCGACAACAACCGCGAGCGCTGGATGGCCGTTGGCGCGATCTTCCTGATGCTTGCCGGCATTGCGATGGGTCTGGGTCACCGCGCGGCGATCCCCCTGCTGGCGGCGGTGATCATGCACCAGCTCCTCTACTTCATACGCCAGCGCCGGCGCGAGTTGCGCGTCAGCGTTGAGGACGCGCCTGGCGAGCAGCCCAGCCGCCAGACGATCAACGCGTTCTTCTTCAGCCTGATCGTGGTCGTGCTCGCCGGCTGGCTGTATTGGCGCGGCGCGCTGTCATAAGGCCCGCGCGCCTTTGAATCAGCGCGCGCCTTCTGTACGGTCCCGCGGTTCACACTGGGGCAGAAGCCCGGCTCCCCGTCATCCATGCAGGCAAAAACATCAATGAGCGATGCGTACGATCTGGTCATCATCGGCGCCGGCCCCGGCGGCTATAATTGCGCCATACGCGCCGGCCAGTTGAAACTGAAGACCGCGATTATCGAGAAGGCGCCGCGGCTCGGCGGCACGTGCCTCAACATCGGCTGCATCCCGTCCAAGGCGCTGCTCCACGCCTCCGATCTTTACGAGGCCGCGCGCAAGACGTTTCCGTCGCTGGGCATTGGCGTTTCGGGCGTGTCGCTCGATCTGCCGCAGATGATGAAGCAGAAAGATGAGGCGGTGGACGGCCTGACGAAAGGCGTCGCCTTCCTGATGAAGAAACACAAGGTCGATGTTCTGACCGGGGAGGGGCGCATCGCCGGGCCCGGCAAGGTCGAGGTGAAGGATGCGCACGGGACCGTCTCGACCCTGACGACAAAGAACATCGTGATCGCGACCGGCTCTGATGTGGCGCCGCTGCCCGGCGTCACGATCGACGAGCAGCATATCGTTTCCTCCACCGGCGCGCTGATGCTGCCGAAGGTTCCGGGAAAACTGATCGTCGTCGGCGGCGGGGTTATCGGTCTGGAGCTTGGCTCGGTATGGCGCCGGCTGGGCGCGGAGGTGACGGTGGTTGAGTTTCTCGACCGCATCATCCCGACGATGGACGGCGAACTCTCCAAGGCGCTGCAGCGCATCCTCGCCAAGCAGGGGATGAAGTTCGAGCTTGGCCATAAGGTCGCCGGCGTGGCGCAGCACGGCGAAGCGCTCGCCGTCACGATCGAGCCCGCCGCCGGCGGGCCTGCGCGCACCCTGGAGGCCGACATCGTGCTGGTTTCGATCGGCCGCCGGCCGCACACCCAGGATATCGGCCTCGAAACTGTGGGCGTGAAGACCGATAAGCGCGGCTTCATCGAAACCGATCACTTCAAGACCAACGCGTCCGGGGTCTACGCCATCGGCGACTGCACTCTGGGCCCGATGCTGGCGCACAAGGCCGAGGAGGAGGGGATAAATGCGGCTCAGGTCGTCGCCGGCCTGTGGGGGCATGTGAATTACGATGCGGTTCCCAGCGTCGTTTACACGAACCCGGAAGTGGCCAGCGTCGGCAAGACCGAGGAAGAGCTGAAAGCGGCCGGAATTGCTTACAAGGTAGGGAAATTCCCCTTCAGCGCCAATTCTCGCGCGCGGACCAATCACGAGACCGAAGGGTTCGTGAAAATCCTGGAGGACGAAGCGACCAACAAGGTTATCGGCGCGCACTTGATCGGCGCCGGCGTCGGCGAAATGATCGGAGAGGTCACTTTAGCGATCGAATTCGGCGCCAGCGCCGAGGATATCGCCCGAACCTGTCACGCCCATCCGGGCATGGGCGAAGCCATTCGCGAAGCCGCCAAGGGCGTCGATGGCTGGATCATGCAGATGTAGCCGGGGCCGAGGCCCCATCGGCGCGCGCGAGAACCGGCAAAGCCAGGCTCCCACGCGCGCGAGGAGACGCACGGGCGAGCCTGACGGCCCGCCCGCATAAGCCGTCTTACTTCTTCTTCGCCTTCTTGGCGGGCTTCTTCGCAGCCATTTTTTTGGCCGGTTTCGCTTTTGCAGCCGCCTTGGCCGGAGCCTTCTTGGCGGCTTTTACTGCCTTAGCCATCGTTAGCGCCTTTCCGTAGGTTGAATGCGCAACGCAAATACGCGCGAATCGAAATCGAAACGCAAGGCCCCAGGCGCATCGGAGCGGCGCCGCGGCGGCCCGCGAAATTAATCCGTGTATGGAATAGGCGGCCCAACGGCGCGTTGCAAGGCGGCGAAAACCCGGCGCTGCGGCAGGCCGCGCGTGGGCGGACGCGACGCGCTAAAAGCCAATCAGATTGCGGCTTTCGTGTGCGCGGGACGCCTCGCCGTCTTCATATTAATTAATCCGTTTTCGGACGAAGCGGCGGCGGCCTGAATCGCGGCGAAAGGCAAATGTTAAAATCCACAGAGACGTGAAAATTTTTTTGCCGGCGCCTTGCGCGTAGGCGCGAATGGCCCGTGTTCGGGCTGCTGCGGGGGTGATTCGCGGTCACTGATTCGCGTGTTTAGAGTCGGTTGCGGGCGCGCCGAAGCGGTCTAGGTTCGCTCCGTCGAATGGCGAGGGCGCGATGATCGGCGAGGATGACGAGTTCGAAAGCTACGAGGAAGAAGGCGAGAGCGATCTCGATCGAATCCGCGTGGCGCTGATTGCGGAGAAGGCGGCTGGCGCCCCGTTCGACCTTGCAGCCGAGCGCCTGCGCGCCGATCAGCGCGGCGCGAATGCGCCGATGCCGGATGGATGGACCGCCACGCCGTACGATCTAGGCCGGCCTGCATGGCTGCTGAGCGGCCCGGGCGCGCGCGAGTCGCGCACGATCCTGCATCTGTTCGGCGGCGGCTATTGCATCGGCTCGCTGCAGAGCCGCGGCGGCCTGGCCGCACAGATCGCCAAGGCGGCGGAGGCGCGCTCGTTCCTGCTCGACTATCGGCTCGCGCCTGAACATCCGTTTCCCGCCGCGTTCGAGGACGCATACGAAGCGTACCGCCGGCTGCTGGGGCGGAGCTGCGCGCCTGAATCGCTCGTGCTGCTCGGCGAATCGGCGGGAGGCGGCTTAGCGCTGGCGGTGGCGGCGCGCGCCAGGGCCGATGGCTTGCCGATGCCGCTGGCGATTGTGGCGATCGCGCCGTGGGCCGATCTCACGCAGAGCGGCGACAGCATGACCTACCGCGCCGCGCAGGACCCATCGCTGACCAAGGAGCGGCTGGACGCACACGCCGCGCGTTACCTTGCCGGGGCAGATCCGCGCGATCCGAGGGCCTCGCCGCTGTTCGCCGATCTCGCTGGGCTGCCGCAGCTTCTTCTTCATGTCGGGGGCGATGAAGTTCTGTTGTCGGATTCCGAGCGGTTTGTGGAGGCCGCCCGCGCCGTGGGCGTGGACGCCACGGTGGAGATATGGCCCGGCCTGTTCCACGTCTGGCATCGTTATTACGCGGAGATGGAAGAAGCCCGCGAGGGCGTTTCCGAAATCGGCGCCTGGCTGAAGCGGCGCTGGAAAACATAACCAGGTCTTAAGAACGAAAGGGCCGCCGACCTTGCGGCCGGCGGCGCCTTGCACGGTATTCGAAAGGGCGGGGGAGCGGGGCTGCTGCCCCTCGCCGGAATTTTCGAAGCTTACTTCTTCGCGCGAACGACCTTGCGCGCAACGCGCTTGGCGGCGGCCTTGCGGGCCGGCTTCTTCGCGGCGGCCTTCTTGGCGACCTTGCGGGCGGCCGGCTTACGGGCGGCCTTGCGCACCGTCTTCTTCGCGGCCTTCTTCGCCATTTTCGGGGCTTTCTTCGCTTTTACAACTTTGGCCATTTTAATTACCTTCCGATTAAAGAGTTGCTCGACGTTTTTTCCAAGGCGACGTGGTGTTTCGCCGGGATTGAAAAAGCACTATTTTGGTTGCTGGGAAGTTTATTTGCGCGATGACTGCATTTGCGCGAATCTGTACGCTGCGATTACTAGAAACATGCGTTTCACAAGGATTTTCGCGGGTTTTTGTGCGGCGCGCGCGCTCGAAAACGACTCGCTGAAAATGACCCGCAACAAAAAAATTTGCATCAAACGCAGAAAAATCGCTTGCGAACGGCTGTGATTCGTCGCGCGAAAGCGCGATTCGCGCGCGCTGACCCTCGTGTTGCGGCCGTCAGAAAATGTCAGGCGCGCGGGTGCGCGGCGCCGTACGCTTCGATCAAGCGCGCGCTATCGACGTCGGCGTAACGCTGCGTGGTGGACAGCGAAGCATGTCCGAGCAGTTCCTGAATCGTGCGCAGATCGCCGCCGCCGGCGAGCAGATGCGTGGCGAAGGAGTGGCGCAGGGCGTGCGGTGTTGTGCTCTCCGGCAATCCAAGACGCGCGCGCAAACGTTCCATCAGCGCCTGCGCCATGCGCGGAGAGAGCGGGCCGCCGCGCGCGCCGCGGAACAAAGGTTCATCGCTTGTTAGGGCGTAGGGGCACGAGGCGGCGTACGCGGCGACGGCTTCGCGCGCGGCCGGCAACACCGGCACGATGCGTTCCTTGCCGCCTTTGCCCTTGATCCGCAGCGCGTCGGGCATGGGGCAGGAGCGGCCTGTAAGCGAGAGCGCTTCGCTGATCCGCAGCCCGGCGGCATAAAGAAGAGTGATGAGGGCGGCGTCGCGCGCATTGATCCACGGCGTTTCCGAATCCAGTTCGGCCTCGCCGATCAGTGCGTGGGCGGCGTCCTCGCTCACCGGGCGCGGCAGCGTGGCCTTGAGCCGCGGCCCGCGCACGAGGCCAATCCGCGCATTGGCGATTCCGCGGCGCCGCTCCAGCCAGCGGAAAAAGCCGCGTATGGCCGCCAGCGCGCGCGAAAGAGAGCGGTCCTTCAGCGGATCATCGCCTTGACGGCGGTGCGCCATGTAGGCTCGCAGGTCCTGCGGCTCCAGCGCAGCAAGCGCGCGGCCATTGGGCTCTTCGCCCAGGTGATCTGTGAGGAACATCAGAAAAGCCCGTACGTCGCGGGCGTAGGCTTCAACGGAAAGCGGCGAAAACCGCCTTTCTTCGGTCAGATAAGCGATCCAGTCGGCCAGCAGACTGGATTCATCGGCTGGCGCCGACTCTTCGTGTCTCTTACCTATTCCGAACATGGCATTTTCCCGCCGAACATCGATCCGAGCTTCGCAGGGACGGGTGAACAACCCTCTACCCTTGCTCGAAGAGGAGGGCGCCGATTACG
>DASZPV010000074.1:0-13241 GCA_035549875.1 Caulobacterales bacterium | reverse complement strand
GTGCTGGAAAATCCGGAGCGCGTTGAAAAGCTGGCGAAAGATAAACTCGGTTTGACCCCCGCCACGCCGTCGCAGATAAAGCCGCTCTCGGATCTTGCCCACGAGGCCAAGACGCCGTGAAAGCCGCTGCGTTTCCTGCGTCCGAAAATGTGCGCTCGCGCGGCGCGCGGGTCGCGGTGGCGGAAGCGGCGCCCGCGCGCTGGCGGATTCGCGTTCTGGCCTGGCTGCTTGTGCTCGGTTTTCTCGGCCTTGCGGCGCGCGCGTCGCAGCTTGCGTTCGCGGGCGATCCGCTGGCGGGCAAGAACAGCGTTGAAGAGGGCGCTCCTGTTCTGGTGCGCGCCGATCTGGTCGATCGCAACGGCGTGCTGCTCGCCACGACGCTGCCAAGCTTTGCGCTGGTCGCCGAGCCCGCCAAGGTCTGGGACGCCGCCGCGACAGCGCGCGAATTGGCCAGGCTGTTTCCCGATTTGGGCAAAGCCGGCCTCGAAAAACGCCTTGCCGACAAATCCCGCGCACTGGTTTTCCTCAAGCGCGATCTGACGCCGCGCCAGCGCAGCGCGGTGTTTGAAAAAGGGTTGGCCGGCATTTCCTTCCGCGACGAAAGCACCCGCGTCTATCCGCAGGGCCGAATGGCGGCCCATCTGATAGGCATCATCAACGACAAGGATCATGGCGCCGCTGGCGTCGAAAACGGGCTCGACGCAGAAATCCTGAACGCAGGCGCGCTCGGAAAAGCGGTGCGCCTGTCTATCGACGTGCGGATTCAGCATGCGCTGGAGGCCGAACTTGACGGCGCGGTGGATGCAACACGCGCTCAGGGCGGCGCCGGCATCGTGCTCGACGGGCGCACCGGCGAAGTGCTGGCGATGGCTTCGGCGCCGCGGTTCAATCCGAACGATCCGCCCGTCGGCGATGACAGTCGTCGCCTCAATCGCGCCGCCGGCGCGGTCTATGAGATGGGCTCTTCCCTGAAGCCGTTCACCGTGGCGATGGGGCTGGAGGCCGGGGTGACGCGCGCCGATGAAGTCTTCGATCTCAGCCAGACGCTGACTGTCGAGGGATTTGAGATCAAGGATTACAAGGGGCTCAATCGGCCCGCGACCTTGCCTGAAGCCTTGGCGGAATCCTCCAACATCATGGCCGCCACAATCGCCATGCGTGTTGGCCCGGAACGCCAGCGCCAGGCGCTGAAGCAACTTGGCCTGTTCGAGCGCGCGCCGCTGCAAATTCCGGAAACAGCCCGCCCCTTGCCGCCGCAGAAGGATGATCTCATCACCAACGCCGTGCTTGGCTATGGACACGGCATGGCGTTCTCGATCGCGGCGCTGGCGGAGGCGTACACCGTGTTCGCCAACGGCGGCGAGCGCGCGCCGCTGACACTGCTCGCGCGGGCCCAGGGCGATCAGATCGCGCGTGTACCGGTATTCACGAAGACGACGACGGATACGGTGCTCAACATGATGCGCGGCGTCGTCACCGGAGGGACCGGCAAGCGCGCCGACGCCGCGGGGCTTGAGATCGCGGGCAAGACCGGCTCGGCGGAAAAGCCGAACAAGGGCGTGTATGAGGAGGATGTGTTGTTCTCGTCCTTCGCCGCCGTGTTTCCCGCCTCCGATCCGAAATACGTCGTGCTGATTGCGATTGATGAACCCCAGCGCACCGCCGCAACCGAAAATCTCGCCACCGGCGGCGCCGTCGCCGCGCCGGCGGTTGGCCGCGTCGCCGCGCGCATGGCCCCGCTGGTCGGCCTTTCCGCCAAGGGCGCCGCGCAATGAAACTTGGCGCGTTGTTCGATCAAGGCGTGCCACCGGACGCGCGCGATCTGGAGATTGCCGGCGTCACCGCTGATAGCCGCAAGGTGCGGCCGGGTTTCGTGTTCGCCGCGCTGAAGGGCGCCGCCGCGCACGGGCGTGATTTTGTGCTCGCCGCGAAGGCGGCGGGCGCTGTTGCAATCCTGTCTGGCGGCGATATGGACGATCCGGGCGTGGCCCATGTCGTTTCGCTGGAGCCGCGCCGCGCGCTTGCGCTGGCGGCTGCGCGCTTCTATCCGCGTCAGCCGCAAATTATTGTCGGCGTCACCGGCACGAACGGCAAAAGTTCGACGGTGGATTTCCTGCGGCAGATCTGGGCGCATGCCGGAATACGCGCGGCCAGCCTCGGCACGCTCGGCGCGATCGGACCAGATGGAATCGTCGATCTAGGCCACACGACGCCCGATCCGGTCGCCATTCACGCCATGCTGGATTTGCTTGCCGCAGGCGGCGTCACGCATGCGGCGATGGAAGCCTCCAGCCACGGTCTCGATCAGCACCGGCTCGATGGCGTGCGCTTCGCCGCCGGCGCGTTCCTGAATCTTACGCAGGATCATCTCGATTATCACGAGACGATGGACATTTATCGCGACGCGAAATTGCGCCTGTGGGATTTGCTGCCCGCAGGCGCGCCGGCGGTGATCAACGCCGACGCGGTCGAAGCGCCGGCGTTCGAGGATGCGGCGCGCGGGCGTGGTTTGGATGTGGTCAGTTGCGGCTGGCGCGCAGCCGATCTGAAGATCGCTGAATTGTGGCCGCGCCCGAACGGGCAAAAGCTGGATCTGCGCTGGCGCGGCGCCGAAGCCGTCGTCGAACTGCCGTTGATCGGCGAATTTCAGGCGCTGAACGCCGTGACTGCGGCGGCGCTGGCGCTCTCTCTGGGCATGGTGCCGGCGCAAGTATGGGCAGGCATGGGCGCGCTGAGGCCGGTGAAAGGCAGATTGGAGCACATCGGCGCGACACCCGATGGCGCGCACGTTTTCGTCGACTACGCGCACACGCCGGATGGGCTCAACGTTCTGCTGCGCGCCGCGCGCCCGCATGCGCCGGGGCGGATCGTGCTGGTGTTCGGCTGCGGCGGCGACCGCGACAAGGCCAAGCGTGCGAAGATGGGCGCGGTCGCGGCGAAATTCGCCGACGTTGCGATCGTGACGGACGATAACCCGCGCACGGAAGACGCCGTTGCGATCCGCAAGCAGGTGCTCGAAGGCGTACCCGGCGCGATGGAGATTGGCGATCGCGCGCGCGCCATTCGCGAAGCGGTCGCAATGCTGAAATCCGGCGATGCGCTGTTGATTGCCGGCAAAGGCCACGAGACCGGGCAGATCGTCGGTCGCGAGATCATTCCCTTTTCGGATCAGCAGGAGGCGCAGAAAGCGCTGGGAGCCGTGCATGCTTGATGGCGAGATCAGCAAGGCGCTGTGGACCGCGGAAGACGCCGCCGAGGCGTCGGGCGGAAAACTGATCGGCGCGGATTCGTGGATCGCCACTGGCGTATCGATCGATACGCGCAGCCTTGCGCCCGGGGAATTGTTTGTCGCGCTGACGGATGTGCGGGACGGCCATGATTTCGTACCCGCCGCTTTCGCCGCCGGCGCCGCCGCGGCGCTGGTCAGCCGCGCCGATATTGGCGGCGGCGCGCTGCTGGCCGTCGGCGATGTGCTCGAAGGTCTGCGCGGGCTTGCGCGGGGCGCGCGTGAGCGCAGCGGCGCCAAGCGCATCGCGGTGACAGGCTCGGTCGGCAAGACCAGCGTCAAGGAAGCGCTGGCGCTGTGCCTGGCGCCAAGCGGACTGACACATGCGGCCAGCAAGAGCTTCAACAATCATTTCGGCGTGCCGCTGACGCTGGCGCGCATGCCGCCGGCCAGCGCGTTCGGCGTGTTCGAAATCGGCATGAACCATCGCGGCGAGATCGTCCCGCTTGCTTCACTTGTGCGTCCGCACGCGGCGGTGATCACCACGATCGCGCCCGTGCATATTGAGCACCTGGGCTCGCTCGCGGCTATCGCCGAGGAGAAGGCTGACATTTTCGCTGACATGGAAAAAGGCGCCGCCGCGATCGTTCCGGTTGATGCGCCGCATGCCGACATTCTGGTGGCCCGCGCCAAAAGCGTCGGCGCGCAACTGATCCGTTTCGGGGAGAGCGCCGAGTGCGAAGCGCGGCTGATCTCATTCGAGGAAGACGCCGAAGGCTCAAACGCCGAAGCGGATATTCTCGGCAAGCGCATTCGCTATCGCGTCGGCGCGCCGGGAAGGCCGTGGGCGGGCAACGCGCTGGCCACGCTCGCGGCGGTGGCGGCGGTCGGTGCGGATATTCAGCAAGCGGCCGCCGCCCTCGAAAACCTGCGCGCGCCGGCCGGGCGCGGCGCGGCGCGGCTGATCGCATTCTCGCGCGGCGCCTTCACGCTTGTGGACGACGCCTATAACGCCAGCCCCGTCTCGATCGCCGCGGCGCTGGAGACGCTGGGAAAGCGCCCAGCCGCGCGCCGGATCGCGGCGCTGGGCGACATGCTGGAGCTTGGCCCCGATGAACGCGCCTACCATGCCGCTTTGGCGGCCCCGGTTGAGCGCGCGGGCATCGATCTGGTGTTCTGCGCCGGTCCGCGCATGGCGGCCCTGTGGGGGGCGCTTCCGCCGGCCCGCCGGGGCGGCTATGCGAACGACGCCGACTCGCTCATTCCGATACTGACCGACGCGCTGAAGGCTGGAGATGCGGTTCTGGTCAAAGGCTCGTTCGGGTCGAGGATGAGCCGGGTCGTGGAGGCGCTGGCGCGTCTGGGGGACAACAACAATGCTGAATGATCTCCTTTATCCGCTGGCGGAATATTTTCAGCCGTTCAACCTGTTCAAATACATCTCGTTCCGCACGATCGGGGCGGTGATCACGGCGATCCTGATCGCTTTCATCATCGGCAAGCCGATGATCGACTGGCTCCGCGCGCGTCAGGGCAAAGGCCAGCCGATCCGCAGCGATGGGCCGGAAAGCCATCTGCTGACCAAGAAAGGCACGCCGACGATGGGCGGGCTGATTATCCTGATCAGCTTCGGCGTTGCGTCTCTGCTTTGGGCGGACATTCGCAACGCCTACGTCATCGCCGTGCTGCTGGTGACGTTCGGCTTCGGCTCGATCGGCTTCATCGACGATTACACCAAGGTGACCAAACAGAGCCACGCCGGCCTTTCTGGCAGGATGCGGCTGCTGCTTGAGTTCCTGATCGCGCTTGTCGCCATCCTGATCATGCTGCACGAGCAATGGCGCATCGCGCCGGGGCGGATATTTGCGTTCCAGGAGTTTTCGGATGCGCTGCTGCATCGCCGCGACCTTACCGATCTGGCGCTGCCGTTCCTGAAGAACTGGGTCATTCCGCTGGGGCCGTTCTTCCTGTTGTTCGCGGCAATCGTGATCGTCGGCGCCGGCAATGCGGTGAACATGACCGACGGGCTCGATGGCCTCGCCATCGTGCCGGTGATGATCGCCGGGGGCACGTTCGGATTCATCGTCTACGCGGTCGGCAATTTCGAATTCGCGAAATATTTGCAACTCGATTTCGTCCGCGGCGTCGGCGAGCTTTCCGTGTTGCTGGGCGCGATGCTCGGCGGCGGGCTAGGCTTTCTCTGGTACAACGCCCCGCCGGCCCGGATTTTCATGGGCGACACCGGCTCGCTGGCGCTGGGCGGCATGCTGGGCGCGGTTTCCGTGGCGGCCAAGCATGAGATCGTGCTGGCGCTGGTCGGCGGCCTGTTCGTACTCGAAGCGCTGTCGGTGATGATCCAGGTCGGCGTGTTCAAGCTGACCAAGAAGCGCGTGTTCCTGATGGCGCCGATCCACCACCATTTCGAAAAACTCGGCTGGCAGGAATCCACGGTGGTGATCCGGTTCTGGATCGTCGCCGTGCTGTTTGCGCTCGCTGGCTTGGCGACGTTGAAACTGAGATGATCGCCGCTATCGCCAAACGCCTCGGTGCGTATGACCGCTCGCTGGCGGCCGCGACGCTCATGCTGGCGGCGGCCGGGCTTGTTCTTTCGCTCGCCGCGAGTCCGGCGGCGACGGCGAAGGTCGGCTATGCGGACGCGTTCGATTTCACCTGGCGACATGCGGCGTTCCTAACCGCCGGCGCTGTCGTGTTTGGCGTCGCTGCGTCGCTGTCGGCGCGCGGCGTGCGGCGCATAGCGACGGTTTTTTACGTCGGCTGCCTGGCCATGATGGCGCTCGTGCTGCTGGTAGGCGTGGAGACCAAGGGCGCAACCCGCTGGCTCCAGATCGGCTCGACGACCATTCAGCCTTCAGAGTTTCTCAAACCGGCGCTCGTGGTGCTACTGGCGTGGATGCTGTCGGAGCGGATGAAGCGCAGGCAATTCCCCGGCATTGCGGTTTCGTGCGGCCTGTTTGGGCTCGCGGCGATTTTGCTGCTGGCCCAGCCGGACGTCGGCCAGACGGCCCTGCTTTCGATGTGCTTTGCGATCCTGCTGTTTGCGTCGGGCGTGGCATGGACGTGGCTTGCCGGCGGCGCGGCGCTGGCCGCCGGCGCCGGGTTTGCGCTTTATCACCTGTTGCCGCACGTGAAAGCGCGGATCGATGCGCTGGCGCCGGGGAACACGAGCTTTCAGGTCTCGCGCGCGCTCGATGCGATTTCCGCCGGCGGCGCGTTAGGGCGCGGGCCGGGCGAGGGCGTGTTCAAGCGCACCCTGCCGGATGCTCATTCCGATTTCATCTATTCGGTCGCCGCCGAGGAATTCGGCCTGTTCGCTTCGATCGGCTTTATCGCGCTCTACGGCGCCATCGCGTGGCGCGGCCTGATGCGCGCTTCGCGTCTGGCCGATCCGTTCGCGCAGCTTGCTGCGTTGGGCCTGATTGCGCTGTTCACTTTGCAGGCCGGCATTCATATCGCGGTGAACGTCGGCATCGCGCCGGCCAAGGGCATGACCTTGCCGCTGATTTCCTACGGCGGTTCTTCCATGCTCGCTTCGGCGCTGACGCTGGGCATGGCCTTCGCGTTGACGCGTAAACGGCCGGGCGCGTTCATTTATGAATCCGACGAGCCGCTTCCGTGAACGCACGCACGGTCTTGGTGGCCGCGGGCGGCACGGGCGGGCACTTGTTTCCGGCCGCCGCGTTTGCCGCCGCGATGCGCGCGCGCGGCTGGCGCGTTGTCTTGATGACGGACGCGCGCGGACGCCGTTACGCCGCCGATTTTCCCGCCGATGCGATCGAAGATGTCGCCGCCGCAACATTGCAGGGCAAAAACCCGCTCAAGCTGGCCGGCGCCGCACTGAAAATCTTCGCCGGGATCAACGCGGCGCAGCGGCGCTTGAAGGCGATTGATCCGGCCATCGTGGCGGGCTTTGGCGGCTATCCTTCGTTTCCCGCCTTGTGGGCGGCGCGCGCGAAGAAAATTCCGATTTTGATTTTTCAGGCCGACGCCGTGCTGGGCCGGGTAAACCGGTATTTCGCGCCGGCCGCGGCGGCGATCGCCTGCGGTTTTGAGCGGCTCGACAAGCTCGATCCGCGGCTTGCGTCGCGCAAGGTCGTGACCGGTATTCCGATCCGCGCCAGCGTGGCCGCCGTGCACGAACGGTCGTATCCGGCGCTTTCGCCCGGCGGGCCGCTGCATCTGCTGATCACCGGCGGCAGCCAGGGCGCGCGCCTGTTTGGCGACATCGCGCCAGCGGCTGTCGCGGCGCTGCCTGCGCCTTTGCGCGCGCGCCTCTCCATCGACCAGCAGGTGCGCGAGGAACAACTCGCCGCGGTGCGGGCGGTTTATCAAGATGCGAACGTGAAAGCCGATTGCCAGGCGTTTTTCACCGACATGCCCGAACGCCTGGCGCGCGCGCATCTGGTGATCGCGCGCGCGGGCGGTTCCTCTGTCACCGAATGCGCGGTGGCGGGGCGCCCGGCGATCCTCGTGCCGCTGGCGATCGGCATGGACGATCACCAGACGGCCAACGCTGCGGCGATGGCCGGCGCCGGCGCGGCGGACGTGATGACTGAGACGCAATTCACCGCGCCCGCGCTCGCCGCGCTGCTCGAACAAAGGCTCAGCGACCCGGAGGGGCTTGCGCAGCGGGCCGCCATGGCCCGCGCGTTAGGCAGGCCGGACGCCGCCGATGCGCTCGCCGCCCTGGCCGAGCGGCTGGCCGGAAAGCAAAATCCCGTTACGTAAGCGCGGCGCGCTTGGCCTGCCTCCCGCGCGCGCCTATAACCCCGCGCGGGCCAAGCGCCTGGGAGGTTAGCCGCATGAAGAAGTTTATCGCCGCCGCCGTGCTCGCGGCTCTGATCGCCAGCCCCGCCTATGCGGCGCTTTCCGTCGGCGCCAAAGCGCCCGAATTTTCCACGCAAGGCTCGCTCGGCGGCAAGGCGTTCGATTTCAAGCTCACCGAGGCGCTGAAGAAGGGCCCGGTGGTGATCTACTTCTTCCCGGCAGCCTACACCGCCGGCTGCACCGCCGAGACGAAGGCTTTCGCCGACGCGGCTGATGATTTCAAAGCCGCCGGCGCGACGCTGATCGGTCTCACTGGCGGCGCCAAGCTCGCTGACGGCACGATGGCCAACGCGACAGAAAACAAGGCGCGGCTCGCCGAGTTCGCCGCCGAGCATTGCCGCGACAAATTCCCGATCGGCGCTGCTTCCGCGGAAACGATCAAGGCGTTCGACGTGTCGCTGCCGGCACGTGTCGATTGGAGCGCGCGCACGTCCTACGTGATCGCGCCGGATGGCAAAATCCTGCTGGCCTATTCCGATCCCAAGCCCGATCAGCACATCATCCAGACGCTCGACGCCGTAAAGGCCTGGAAAGCCGCGCAGAAGAAATAGTGGATGCGAAACCCTCCCCGCGAGGGGAGGGTCGCAAGCGACGACAGTCGCGCAGCGGGGTGGGGTGAATCCCGACACCCGGATGCTTGAGCAAGTTTCGAGCGCCGGGATTCACCCCACCCCGGCTTGCGTGCTGATGCACGCCGCGCCGACCCTCCCCTCGCGGGGAGGGTGAACGCGGTTGTCGAGTGTCGAACTCTTCTCTCCAACAACAAGGGGAGGAGGGACGCTCGTTTCGACTTGAAGCGCCCTCCGTCTACTGTTCCCTGAGAGCAGACAATCCGAGTTCATTTGACATTCGGCTACCTACGGGTCGCGGCGTGTTTCCATTTCCAAGAAGGTCCGCGTTTCTTCCTCGGTCTGCTTGCGCAAAAACCCGTAACCGGTTTGTCGTTCAAAGCGGTCCTTTAATCTCTGAAATTCAATGTAAAGACTTTCGTCTTTGAACTTGTCCCTTACGTGGCGGACGTAGTGCTCAAGCGCATACCAGTAGCCACAAACATCAACGGCGAATGTATTCGCTAAAAGCTCCTCGTCTAACACGTGCCTTCGGTTCAAGATCGCTATGTTTTCATAGAAAACTAACAAGCGATCGTTGATCTCAAGAGCATTCCGGTCGGCCAAAAGGCATCGTGCGAGCGACGCGCGGCATAGTTGCATGTCTGGCGCATCGTATTGTGCAGCGACACCGACAAAAATTTGCAGGCACGTTAAGCGCTTCGCGCTCTGGTTTTGTAGGCCGACGATAATGAATCCGCCAATCAGCGTCATCGCGCCGACGAGCAGAGTGCCAACGCCAATTGCGTCCTGACTTGTCATTTACATCCCCCTTATTATTTCGAGGATTCGTCTGCTCTGGCGCCAATAGCCGAGTATCGCCTCATCGCTACTTTATCCCCGCATCCTCCAGCTTGAACCTTACATCCCACACGCCCGGCGCGCGAATATCGTCGATTGCCCAGGCGCCGTCCTGCGGGGAGACGTCATAGACGATCACCTTGTCGGCGGGGCCGTTCTTGAACCGCGCGATGACGGCTGAACTGGCCGCTTCGAGCGTGAGGTTTGATATATCCCATGCGGTTCCATCCACGATCGGATCGAAGCCGAGCGGGTCCATGTCCGTGGCTTTGATCGCGTCGGCGCGGGCCTGCATCAGCATTTGAAAACTGGGCGCCAGCGCCGCCCAGTCGGCCAGCGGCGCCACTGAATGCGCGGGCGAGGATTTCTGCCCGTAGCGCTCGTAAATCGTCTTTACCGGCGCAATCATCGCTTCCGGCTCGCCGGCGGGTTTGAGGCCTTCGGCGATGATGCCGCGCAGATCGCCGTCCGGGCCTTTGATATTGTCGATCAGCCAGGCGCCGCCCTGACGCTTCATCTCGTAGGTCAGCGTCACCGGCTTGCCTGCGTTCTCGAAGCTGGCGCGGGCGATCGAGCCCGCATCCTTCGTCGGGCCGACCTGCGTGACGCGGACATTTTTGATCTGCGCTTCCTGCGCGAAGATGATCGGGTCGAAATCCAGAACAGGCTCGTTCAATAGATTGCCGTAGATGCCGGCTTTATCGATGACGGCGTGCAAATCCATCGTCATCGGCGCGTTGTCGAGCGCGGCGGCGGTGTTGCCGCCCTTGAGATAGGGCTCGAACAGCTTTTCCACCGCGGGCGCCGGGCCGTTGGGGTCCGTCTGATCGCAGGCGGCCAGCGCCAGGCCGGCGATGAACGCCAGCGCCGCTCGTTTTATGGTCTGGGTCCGCATAAGGCTTCGTCCCTCCGGTAGCAGAATGGTCGCCCAATCGGGCGGAAGTAAAGCTACGCCGCCCCGGAGCCCTTGCTTTCCGGCGCGGGCGCCGGTCACATCCGGGCGGTTTGTGGAGCGCTCATGACTGCCGTACGACCCATACCGTTCGACACTGGCCCGATCCATTTCATCGGCATTGGCGGGATCGGCATGTCCGGCATCGCCGAAGTGCTGCTTAACCTCGGCTACGAGGTGCAGGGTTCGGACACGCGCGAGAGCGCCAACACCGAGCGGCTGCGCGCGCGCGGCGCGAAAATCGTGCTCGGCCACAAGGCGGAGAATGTCGGCTCGGCCGGCGTGATCGTGATTTCCTCGGCGATCAGGAACGGCAATCCGGAAATCGTCGCGGGCAGGGAGCGCGGCCTGCCGATCGTGCGCCGCGCCGACATGCTGGCAGAGCTGATGCGGCTGAAATGGACCGTCGCGATCGGCGGCACGCATGGCAAAACCACGACGACCTCGATGGTCGCGGCCTTGCTCGAGGCCGGCAAGAAGGATCCCACCGTCATCAACGGCGGCATCATCAACGCCTACGGCTCGAACGCGCGCGTTGGCGAGGGCCAGTGGATGGTGGTCGAGGCCGACGAGAGCGATGGCACGTTCACCCGCCTGCGCGCCACCGCCGTCGTCGTCACCAACATGGACCCCGAACATCTCGATCATTACGGCACCGCCGAAGCGATGAACGCGGCGTATCAATCCTATGTCGAGAACATTCCATTTTATGGTTTCGCCGTGCTTTGCGTGGATCACCCGCAGGTGCAGGCGCTCGCCGCGCGGGTGCAGGATAGGCGCACGATCACCTACGGCTTCAATCCGCAGGCCGATTTCTGCGGCGTCAACGTGCGCCCGGCGAAGGAAGGCTCGACCTTCGATATCATCGCGCGCCGGCGCGGCAGCGGCGTCGCGCTGGCGATGGAGGATGTTTTTCTCCCCGTCGCGGGCCGCCACAACGTACAGAACGCCATCGCCGCGATCGCCGTCGCGCGCGAACTCGGCGTCAGCAAGGAA
The DNA here is from genome assembly GCA_035549875.1 of Caulobacterales bacterium. Taxonomy (GTDB): domain Bacteria; phylum Pseudomonadota; class Alphaproteobacteria; order Caulobacterales; family Aquidulcibacteraceae; genus JAKFWI01. Next base: position 1,813 of record DASZPV010000074.1, on the reverse strand, counting down.
GCCATCCGCGAGGGGCTGAAGAGCTTTACCGGCGTCAAGCGCCGCTTCACCACCACGGGCTATTGGAACGACGTGCGCATCGTCGACGACTACGCCCACCATCCCGTCGAAATCGCCGCCGTGCTGAAGGCCGCGCGCGAAGTGACGGACGGGCGCGTGATCGCCGTGATGCAGCCGCACCGGTATTCGAGGCTGCGCGATCTGTTCGGCGAGTTTTCCACCTGCTTCAACGAAGCGGATGTGGTTGCGGTGACGGATGTCTATTCCGCTGGCGAGGCGCCGATCGAGGGGGTGGACGCCGAAGCCCTGATCAAGAGCATTATCCGCCACGGCCATCGCCAGGCGCAGAAGCTGGCGAGTTTTGACGATCTGCCCGCGCTGGTGCGGGCCGAGGCGCGGCCGGGCGATCTCGTCGTGCTGCTGGGCGCCGGAGACATCACCACACACGCCAACGCGCTGCCAGATCGCCTGAAAGCCGCCGCGGCGTGACGCAATTCCCGGCCTATGCTAGGGTGGCGGCATGAACGCCCCCTTTGTCACCCAAGCGGCGGAAGGCCTGCCGCGTCGGCGGTTCACGAATGCTGATGTCGACCGCATGGTCGATGCAGGCATTCTTGAGCCGGATGAGCCGATGGAGCTGATCAAGGGGGAGATCGTTCCCATGCCGTCAGAGCACGACCTGCATGGCCGCGCGCGCTCGTTGCTAATTCGCGCCTTCAACCGTGCGCTCGGCGATGAATGGTTTGTCGCCACCGAACTTAGTCTGTTCCTGGCCGACGACATCGAGTTCAAGCCGGACCTGCACGTATTTGACGCGCAGATGAAAAGTCACGACGTACGTGGTCCGGACGTAAGGCTGGCAGTCGAGCTTGCGGCGTCATCGCATCGGCGGGACTTCGATCTAAAGACGCCGCTTTACGCGGAAGCGGGCGTCCGTGAATTGTGGGTGTTGGATTTAGACCGGCGGATTGCCGTTGTATTCACGCAGCCTTCATCCGCGGGCTACAGCGAACGTGTGGAGCATCGCGCCGACGCCGTGCTGACGCCCAAAGCGTTTCCCGATATTTCCGTCCGTCTTGCCGATCTGTTCTGACGCGTGCGCGCCGCTCTTGTTTACGATTTCGATGGTACGCTGGCGCGCGGCAATATGCAGGATGTCGCGCTGCTGCCGCAACTTGGCGTGAAAACGCCGGCGCAGATCGCCAAGTTCTGGGCCGAAGTGTTGAAGCAGAACACCGCCGATGACGGCGACCATGTGCTGGCCTACCTGCGCCACCTGGTCGAAGCCGGCCGCGCGCTGGGCAATCCGATCACCCGTAAACTGTTGCAGGCGTGCGGCAAGAAGCTCAGCTATTTCGAGGGCGTGCCGGACTGGTTCGATCGCATCGACGCCTTCGGCAAAAGCGTCGGGCTTGAGATCGAGCATTACGTCGTGTCCGCGGGCAATCGCGAGATCGTCGAGGGCAGTTCGATCTACGGCAAGTTCAAGAACGTGTTCGGCTGTAAATATCATTACGACAAAAAGGGCGAGGCGGTGTGGCCGTCCGTCGTGGTCAACTACACGACCAAGACGCAATTTTTGTTTCGCATCAACAAAGGCATCGACAATCACTGGGACTACAGGGCGGTGAACGAATGGATGCCCGAGAAGGATCGGGCGATCCCGTTCTCGCGCATGATATTCATCGGCGATGGCGATACAGACGTGCCCAGCTTCAAGATGATGATGGTGCAGGGCGGCACCTCCATCGCCGTGTTCGATCCGGGCGAATGGGCCGACAAGGGCCACAACAAGACGCACGATCTGATCGCC
>DASZPV010000073.1:0-4650 GCA_035549875.1 Caulobacterales bacterium | reverse complement strand
AAAGCAACTTGGTCAAATAACAGTCAGACGATCTCGCTCGCTCTTATCGCCACGCGGCAACCGAGCTTGATCGCCGCCGAGAGCAGCGGGTAGGCGGGCGCGTCGTGGGCGCCATGTTCGACCGCGGTGTCCTTGTGGCCGATCTCATCGGCGCGGAATTGTTCGACGGTGGATTTCAGCTCAGGGTCGCCATCGCCGAGTTCCAGCGCCTGGGCGCCGTAGTGCTCTTCGATCACTTCCTCGACGGCGGCGGTGCAAGCGTGAGCAGCTTTCTCTCCCATCAATGCGGTGGCTGCGCCGAGGCCAAAGCCAGCCAGACGCCATAGCGGCGCGAGCGCCGTAGGCCGCACGCCGCGTTCGCGCACCAGCCGATCGAATGTCTCAAGGTGGCTCTTTTCGCCGGCTTCCATTTCGGCGATGAGCGCAGCGGCCTCAGCCTTCCCCGCGATGCGTTCGAACACCGCGCGCTGGCCGCGATAGATTTGCACCGCCCCGAACTCGCCGGCGTGATCGACGCGGATCATTGCCTCAATCCGGCGCGCCCGCTCGCCGGGCGAAGCGGGCGCGGCGCGGTCAGTCGTTTCGGCCAAGATCGTCTCCGGTACGCGGCGCGAAGGCGGCGAGCAGGCTGATGCCGGCAAGGCCTGCCGATATCAGGGCGTTATAGCCGGCCATGGAAATGCCGGCGAGACGCCAGGCGGCGTCTTCACAGCTTGGCGGATGGATCGGCTTATCGAGCGCATCGAGGATGTCTGCCGGGTTCAACGAGCCAGCCGCCGCGCAAGTGGACGGGCCGGGCCAGAACTTCCACTCCGCGCCCGCGTGGTAGACCGCCACCACCATGCCGGTGAGGAACACCAGCCCTAACAGAACGTCCGAGACCAGAACGCTGGCCGTAACGCCCTTGAGCAAACGGCGCGCGCCGATCGCGGCGACAGCAACCGCAATGGCGGCCCAGTAGACTTCGCGCTGCTTCAGGCAGAGCAGGCATGGCTGGTAGCCGAAATATTCGAACACGTGCGCAGCCGCGAGCATCGCTGCCGAAGCGAGGAGCGCGGCGAAAGGCCAATGTCTGAGCAGCGGCGCCAACATCAGGGGCAGCATAGGCCCGTTAGGGGCGGCGCAAACGTGGCGTCGCGCCGCGCTTAGCGCGCGGCATGGTCGTCCGGCAGCAGCGCCTTGGCCGGCGAGTGCAAAAAGGGAAGGTTTTCCTGTCCCCAGGCGCTGGCGAAGGGGGCGCCCGCCACCGCGCCGGCGACCAGCGTCAGGGTAAAGGCGCCGGCTGCGAAACTTAGCGCCATGCCGGCGAGCGTGGCCGCGCCATCGCGTTGCATCAGGCCCAGTCCAAGGACCGCCAGGCTCAGGCCGAGCAGGTAGTGCGTGCACGGCGCCAGCGCCGCCAGACCCGCGACGATCAACGCCACAGCCGCCGCCTTCAGCGCAAAACCGGCTGCGAAATCGGTCAGCCGCGGCGGCGAAACAGCGCGTAGCCAGGTCTGGCGGCTGACCAAGACGGCCAGGGCCGCGAGGCGCGCTTTGGCGATCACGCGGCGCCCGACAAGCGGGAGGAGCGGCGTGGCGGCGGCGCCGAATAGGCGCCAGCCGGACGCCAGCAGCAGCAGGCCCGCCAGTTGCGGCAGCATCCACTTCACTGGGATGAGCAATAGTACGCCGAGGATCAGCGCCAGAACGCCGTGAGCCCGGCCGTCCAGCCGGTTCAGAAACGCGGTAAGCGCCTCGCCTTTAGTCGCTACCTGCGGGACCGCCGCCTGCAGCGCGTCAGCAAGGTCCGCAGGGCGACCGGCGGGCTGATCGCCCGCGGTCAATGGAGTTGCGTCGCGAGGATGACGCCGCCTACCAGCAGGATGGCGACGCCCGCCGTAACCAAGCCGATGCGCTTTTCGATGACCGGCGCCAGCGTCGGGCCGTAGGTCTTGAACACCCAGGCCACGGCGAAAAACCGCAAGCCGCGCGTGATCACGCAAGCGCCTACAAAAGCCGGCAACATGAAATGCATCGCGCCGGAAACAATCGTCACCAGCTTGAACGGGATTGGCGTGAGGCCCTTCAGGAAAATCACCAGCAGGCCGTATTTGGCGTAGGTCTCGCGGAACTCGTCGATCTTTCCGCCCGAGCCCATGAGATTGAGCAGCGGCTGGCCGACCGCCTCGAACAGGAAATAGCCGATCGCGTAGCCCAGTAGCGCGCCGATCACCGAGGCGATGGTGCAAACCAGCGCATAGCGTATCCAGCGCTCGGGCCGGGCCAGACACATCGGCGCGAGCATCACGTCTGGCGGGATCGGAAAGAACGAGCTTTCCGCGAAGGAGACAACCGCCAGCGCCGGCTCGGCCTGCGGCCCACCGGCAAGTTTCAGGACCCAATTGTACAGTTTTCGAAGCATGGCCATCGCCTAGCATGCGTCGCGCCAGCAAGGCGAGGTGCCGACGCCAGTCCTTGCCGACCTTGCCCCGACGCCGCATTTTCCTTATCCCCAGCCTCCCGCTGCCCCAGTGGCGGAATCGGTAGACGCAGCAGACTCAAAAGCTAAATCTAATCCGATTTCTTGACAAAAAACGCTTATTTTTGCTATACTTAAGAGGTGATATTCAGCGAAGGTCGCTGGACACACAGTGGACACACTGGACACACTTTTAAGGGCGCAGAACGCGCGCGACGGCAATGAGCACGCAGACACACGAGATCATGGGCGGCAAAGTCCTCGTCTATCGGCGAGAGCGAAGCCAATACTGGCAATGCTACTCCCGCTTTGACGGACGCAAGTGGCGTGTATCGACGAAGACCGACAGTCTCTCGCACGCCAAGGATTTCGCAGAGGATTGGTATCTTGAACTTCGCGGCAAAGCGAAGGCCGGAATCCTCAAAGGCGGCAAGCGCTTCAAGGATGCCGCCGAGAAATTCCTGATCGAGTATCCCATCATCACGGAAGGTCAGCGCTCGGAAAGCTGGATCAAGCAATACGAGAACAAGCTGAACGCGATCATTCTGCCCTATCTGGGCAACAAGTACCTCGCCGACATCGACGAGCAGACCATCCAAGAATATCGCATCCACCGCGCCAAAACCTGCAAGACGGGCAAGCCGCCGTCGCGCAGCACTCTCCACCAAGAGATTGTCGCCATTCGGCAGGTGCTCAAAACAGCCAAGCGGAACGGCTGGATTCAGCACTTGCCCGATCTGTCCATGCCCTACAAAGCGGCGGGCAAAATCAGCCGCCGCGCATGGTTCTCACCTGAAGAATACAAGACGCTGTATGAGGCGACGCGAGATCGCATTGAGAACCCACGGCACAATCGAGGCCGATGGGTCAAGGAAGCGGAAGACCTGCACGACTACGTGCTGTTCATGGCAAACACCGGCTTGCGCCCAGACGAAGCGGCGAACTTGGAACTCCGCGACATAACTGTCGTGGGCAGCGGCAAGAACAGCATCTTGGAAATCGACGTGCGCGGAAAGCGCGGCGTGGGCTACTGCAAGAGCACCCACAACGCCGTCTTTCCCTTCCAGCGCACCGTAAAGCGCAAGGGCCTAACGAACCCGACCGACAAGGTGTTCGGCAAGCCGCAGCGCGAACTCCTGAACACCATCCTCGAAGAAACCAACCTGAAATTCGACCGTGACGGTCAGCGGCGCACGGCCTACAGCCTGCGGCACACCTACATTTGCCTTCGCCTCATCGAAGGCGCTGACATCTACACGGTCGCCAAAAACTGCCGCACCAGCGTGGAAATGATTCAAAACTTCTATGCCAACCACATCAAGGACATGATCGACGCCGAGCGTCTCAACGTCCGAAAGCCGAAGGCCAAAACCAAAAAACCTGCCAAAAGAAAGACTTAAATAGTCTTGAAGAAACAATTGCTTGTGCGCTAAGATGCGTTAGTTGCCCCTGTGGTGGAATTGGTAGACGCGCCGCACTCAAAATGCGGTATCGAAAGGTGTGTCGGTTCGAGTCCGACCGGGGGCACCACTTCCCAAATCTCGTTTTTCAGAGTCGGCAGGACTGCCGACGGCGAACGGCGTCAGAGAGTTGAACAACTCGGTCCGTGAACCGCGAAGTGCAGAGTGAACGCGAAGCACGTTGGCCATAGGCGAACCGAACGGTGAGCGGCCATCGCAACCAGTCGCAACAATGCGAGGAAACAGATGCCTACTGACTTCGAGAAGCTGGAAGCGGAGCTACCCGTCCTTAAGACGGCATCACTTAGTGCGGACGCCCATGGGTTTTTCGTCCAAGAAGTGCTGCGCTTTTGTTCGATAGCCGGAACTCTGCTTAATAGCGCAACCGGCTTTAAGTTGGACGCAAGCGCAAGCGTTGACGAGCGTTACATCACTCACATTCTAACGCGCTCGTTGTTGGAGAACTATTTCACCGTCCTCTATCTCTTCGATGATCCCGCGCAAACGCCCGCGCGCTGGGATGAAGTAAAGTATCAATTCAAGGAGCAATATCGCAAACTAATGAACAGCTTGAATGCGCCTGCTTGGGCGACCTTCATGCAAGCGTATCAAGGACAGCTACAACCAGCGCCTTGGCCAAAAGTCAGTAGTGGCTTGCTTCCGAACGTCGATACTATGCTCGGCAAACTGCGTAGTAACTACGGCACGAGCGTGAGCCATCTGTATCCC
>DASZPV010000072.1:0-19069 GCA_035549875.1 Caulobacterales bacterium | reverse complement strand
GTAAACGGGGGAGGATTTAGCGCCTCGAGATCGATCGCCAGATGCGGCAGCAATTCATCGACCAGCCCGGCTTGGCGCGGCTTCAGCGCGCGGCCTTTGACGCGGCCGAAGCTGCGCAGCGGTTTGTCGGTGAAGTCCACGCCCCGCCCTAGCGCGCGGGCGGGCGCGTGGGAATGGACTACGCGATGCCGCGGAGTTCCTGCACCAGATTGGTCTTTTCCCAGGAAAAGCCGCCGTCGGCGTCCGGCGTGCGGCCGAAATGGCCGTAGGCGGCGGTGCGGGCGTAGATCGGGCGGTTGAGTTTCAGGTGCTCGCGGATCGCGCGCGGGCTGCACCCGCCTATGAGTTGCGGCAGCACGGCTTCGAGCTTGGCGGGATCGATTTTGCCGGTCTCGTGCAGGTCGACGTAGAAGCTGAGCGGCTTGGACACGCCGATCGCGTAGCCAATCTGGATCGTGCATTTATCCGCGAGGCCCGCGGCGACGACATTCTTCGCCAGATAGCGGCAGGCGTAAGCGGCTGAACGGTCAACCTTGGTCGGGTCCTTGCCGGAGAAAGCGCCGCCGCCATGCGGGGCTGCGCCGCCGTATGTGTCGACAATGATTTTGCGCCCCGTCAAACCGGAATCGCCATCGGGGCCGCCGATGACGAAATTGCCCGTCGGGTTGATGTGCCATTCGGTGGAATTTGTGATGAAGCCGGGCGGCAGCACTTTGGTGATGTAGGGGCGGACGATCGCATCGATCTGCTTCGGCGTCAGGCCTTCCTTGTGCTGCGTGGACAGGACGATGGACGTGGCGCTGACGGGTCTGCCGTTTTCGTAGTGCAGCGTAACCTGGCTCTTGGCGTCGGGCTCCAGTTCGGGGCGTTCACCGGAATGGCGGGCGTCGGCCAGCACCTTCAGGATGTTGTGCGAATATTGTAAAGTCGCCGGCATCAGCTCGGGCGTTTCGTTCGTGGCGTAGCCGAACATGATGCCCTGGTCGCCGGCGCCTTCGTCCTTGTCCTTGCCCGCATCGACGCCCATCGCGATATCGGCGGACTGGGCGTGCAGGTAGCAGGCGTATTCGGCATTGGCCCAATGGAAGCCGTGCTGTTCGTAGCCGATATCCTTCACCGCGGCGCGGACCTTGTCCTCCAGCCCGCGGATCACTTCGCCTGGCCCGCGCACTTCGCCGGCCAGGATAATGCGGTTGGTGGTGACCATGGTTTCGCAGGCCACGCGCGCATACGGATCGGCCGCGAGGAAGGCATCGACGACAACGTCGGAAATCCGGTCGGCGACCTTGTCGGGGTGGCCTTCGGAGACGCTTTCGCTGGTGAAGACGTAGGAACTTCTGGCCACGGACGATCCTTTTAGGGGCTAATCTAGCGCCGTGATATAAAGACTTCTTTATATGTGCAAGTGACTTCGCCTGTCGGGGCTAATCTTCACCGCTCACCGCAGCGTCCTCCTCGGCCAATGCCCGGACCAGTTCGACCACGCGGCGGCGCACGCGCGGGCTTTTGATCGCGCCGAACAGAGTCATCAACTGCAGCCCTTCGGGGGTCGCCAGGGTGTCGAACACCAGACCGCCTGCGGGGTCCTCGGCGACCTTGCCGTTGAAGGTCGGGCCGAGCCCGTCGAAGAAAAACGCCACCGGCACATCCAGCGCGTGGGCGATATCGAGCATCCGGCTGGCGGCAATGCGATTGACGCCCTTTTCGTACTTCTGGACCTGCTGGAAGGTCAGGCCCAGCAGATCGGCGAGTTTTTCCTGCGACAGGCCGATCTCCAGACGGCGGGCGCGCAAGCGCTGTCCCAGCCGCTGATCCACCATATTGGCGCTGCGCTCGTCGCTCATTGCCCCGCCCTGCGTCGCCCCCCCGGCAGCGCGATCCCTAATAGCGTTACAACGAAAAATACACTAGCCGGGGCGAGCCAGCCGGCGCGCGCGCAAGGGGTCGGCGGCAAAGGCGGCGGCAGCGGCGCTTCGACGGCCCCGCCCTTCAGCCCGGTCTCCACAACCTTACGCCCATAAGGATCGATGATCGCCGAAACGCCGCCAGAGGCTGCGCGCGCTAGCGGCAAGCCCTCCTCGATCGCGCGGTATCGGGCCTCGTTATAATGTTGGTAGGGCCCGGTCTGGCCGCCAAACCAGGCGTCATTGGTGACATTGACGATCCAGTCCGGCCGGCCTTCGCCGCGGGGAATGAGGCCCGGAAAGATCGATTCATAGCAGATCAGAAAGACCGCGGGCGGGCCGCCCGGTACGATCATGCGCGCAGGCGGCCCGCCCGGCTCGAAGCCTGATCCGATCTGCTGCAACGCCTTCATCTTCAGGAACGGAGCGAGTTCGCGCCAGAGCGGAATGAATTCGCCGAAGGGCACGAGGCGGCTCTTGTTGTATATCTGCCCGAGTTGGGCGCTATCGCCGCCGGTGAGCACGATGGCGGAATTAAAGTAGAGCGGCGGCTGACCGTGCGCCTGGCCTTGGCGCGGCTCGCTGCGAACGACGCCGGTGATCAGCGTACGCGCGCCGAGCCTCGCGCCGATTTCTTCCAGCAGATCGGGCTGCTCCAGTAGTAGTACAGGCACGGCCGATTCCGGCCATATGACGATTTCGGCGTGTGACGGACCGGGCGTATCGAGCAGATCGAGATAGCGCGAGAACACATTGTATTCGTTGCCCGCGCGCCATTTCTCTTCCTGGCCGAGTCCGGAATCGGCGACCCGCACAATCACTTCGCCCGCGACCCCCGGCGGATTTGACCCCAACCTGTGCGCGCCGGCGCCCCACAACAGACCAAGCCCAAGCGCCGCGGCAAGCGCGGGGGCGGCGCGGTGTGGAAACGGACCCTGATCGGCAAGCGCCGCCGGCGCGGCCAGCATCAGGACCGTAAGCAGCGACAGGCCGTAAATCCCGACGACTGACGCAAATTGCGAAACCGGCTCGCCCGCTCTCCAGACATAGCCTGGCAGATCCCACGGAAAACCGCCGAACGCGTGGCCGCGCGCCCATTCCGCCGCCATGATCGCCAGCGCGAACAGAACGATGCGGCGCGGCCCCGAAGACCAGAACGTTACCGCCAGCGCAGCGGCGGCCCCCCAGAACAGCGCCAACCCCGCAGGCAGCGCCAGCACAGCCGGAATCATGAGCGCTTCGGCGCCGTCCACCTGCAGAAACGAGGAGCCGACCCAGTAAAGGCCGCCAAGGAAGTAGAAGAAGGCGAACAGCCAGATCCGCCCGAACGCTGCGCGCATCGGCCGCTCGGCTTTCGCCGCGCCGTCGATCAGCCAGACACACAACACCAGGCCGCATGCCAAGGCGGGAAACAGGTAGAACGGCGCATGCGCCAAATTGCTGGCCAGGCCAACGCCGGCAATGGCCGCCCGACGGGTCCACGGCGCCAGCCGTTCGATCCCGGCGACCCGATCAACGAACCGAATTTTGTCCGCTGTTCCCAAGCTCACGCAGCCGCCTCGTTCGACGCGGCCGGCGGCGCGGCGCGCACGCGCAAGCGCTTTACGCGGCGCGGATCGGCGTCGATCACTTCAAAATCGAACCCGGCCGGATGTTTCAACACCTCCCCGCGCTGCGGCACGCGACCGGCGAGCACGACGGCTAGCCCGCCCACCGTGTCGAACTCGCCTTCGTCGTCATCGAGAATCAGCGAGGCGCCGAGCGCCTTTTCAAGCTCGGCTATGCTGGCGCGGCCGTCCGCCTCAAGAGCGCCGCCGCGCGTCTGCACCAGGGACGCATCGACATCGTGTTCGTCGGCGATATCGCCAACGATCTGCTCGACGATATCTTCGATGGAGACGAGCCCGTCGGTGCCGCCGTACTCATCGACCACGACGGCAAGATGGATACGCTTCGCCTGCATGGTAAGCAGCAACGTCGGCAGGCGCATCGAGGCCGGCACGAACAGGATTTCGCGCTTCAGCTTCGGCAATGGCCGATCGGCCAAATTGCCGGGGATGGCGCCGCCTTCGTTAGGCGTCAGCAGCGCCAGAACGTCCTTCACGTGTACGAAGCCCGAGGGATCATCGAGTGTTTCACGATAGATCGGCAGGCGGGAATGTTGCGACTCGGTGAATGCGCGCGCCGCCTCGCCCAAGGTGCATTCCACATCCAGCGCCACCACGGTGGCGCGCGGCGTCATCACATCGGCCACGCGCAATTGATCGAACCGCGCAGCGTTCAGGATCATGTCCTTCTGCGCGCCGCCAATGGCTTCGCCGCCGGAGTTTTCCCGTTCCGCCAGCGCCTCGGCGACAACCGCCTCGGCGCCGCCGTCGGCCCGGCGCAGCGCACGCAGCACGCGCCGCCAGATCGAGCGCTTGGGCTGGGTAAGCGGGGCGGAAGAATCGCTCATGCCGCGCCTGCTATCTCATAAGGATCGGAGACGCCCAGCGCAGCGAGAATGCCTCGTTCGCGCGCCTCCATGGCCTCAGCGTCCGCCTCGGCTTCGTGGTCATAGCCCAGCAAGTGCAGAAAGCCGTGCACCAGAAGATGCGCGACATGCGCGGAAAGAGCCTTGCCTTGTTCGCGCGCCTCGCGCTCGACCGTCTCGAACGCCAGCGCGATATCGCCCAGGCCGAACCCTTCGGGCGCGGGAAAGGACAGCACGTTGGTCGGCTTGTCCTGACCGCGCCACTGGACGTTCAGGGCGCGTAGCGCCGCATCGTCCGAGAGCAGCACGGCGAGCGCGCCGGGCGCGCCCTCTTCGCGAGCGGCGTGCGCAAGAACGCGCAGCGCGAACGATTCGCAATCGCCAAGGGCGGCGGTCCATTGCGCGGCTTCTATTCTGATATCGATGTCGTCTTCGTCAGGCATCGCGCGTATCAGGCCGGCGGCTCCGTTCGTCGGCATCATACGCCTCGATGATCCGCCCGACGAGACGGTGACGGACCACGTCCTGTGCGGCGAAGCGGATCGTTTCCACCCCCGGAAGACCAGCCAGGATGCCAAGAGCGTGGGACAGGCCGGACCGGACAGAAGAAGGCAGGTCCACTTGGCTCGGATCGCCGGTCACCACCATGCGTGAGCCCTCGCCCAGGCGGGTCAACACCATTTTCATCTGCGGCGCAGTCATGTTCTGCGCTTCATCGACAATGACGAAGGCGTTGGAGAGCGTGCGCCCGCGCATGAACGCCACCGGCGCGACCTCGATCACCCGCCGCTCACGGCGCGTCTTGAGTTCGCTTTCACCCATCTGGCTGCGGAACGCGTCCCAGATCGGCTGAAGGTAAGGATCGACCTTTTCGGTGAGATCGCCCGGCAAAAAGCCCAGCCGCTCGCCGGCCTCCACCGCAGGCCGGGTGACTACGATGCGGTCGACGCCTTCGCTGCGCATCGCCTCCACCGCCGCAGCAACGGCTAGGAACGTCTTGCCGGTGCCAGCGGGGCCGACGCCGAAAATCAGATCGATATCGGGATCGCGCAGCGCCTCGACGTAATGCACCTGGCGCGGCGTGCGCAACGTGAGCCCGCCGAGTTGCTGAAGTTCGACCGGACGGCGGCTGTCATCGCTTTCATTTTCGGTAAAGGCGATCGCCGCGAGCACATCCGCCTCGCCGACTTTACCGGTGCGGCGATAGAGATCGACCAAGGCTTCGACAATGCGCTCGGCGCGGCGGAAATGCTTTTCGGCGCCGGCCGGGCCGTGCAGCAGGACATCGTTGCCGCGGGCGTTGATGGTGAGGCTGTGGGCGTCCGCGCCGCGCGCGCCGGGGGTTCGGAATACTTCCTGAACCAGCGCCAGGTGGCGGTGCAGCGGGCCGAACACGGCTTGCGCGCAGGACCCATCGGCGATCGGCACGACATGTTCATGGGTCGGCGCGCCGGCGCCGCGCGAAATCGGGCTCACGCCAGCACGCCGGTCAGCGAACTCATCGTGGCGCCGACAATCCGCACGGGCGTCTCGGCGCCGATCTCGGGCCGCGCCTCGAAATGCACCCCTTGCAAATAAGGCGAACGGCCCTGCGCCTGGCCGGGCTTGCGCCCTGGCCCGGCGACGAGAACCGGCAGGACGCGGCCGATCTGCGCGACGTTGAACGCGCGCTGTTGTTCGGACAGCAGCTTCTGCAGGCGCGCGAGACGTTCGGTCTTTTCCGCTTCGGCCACCTGGCCGGGCATGGCGGCGGCTGGCGTGCCGGGGCGGCGTGAATATTTGAACGAGAACGCCGAGGCGAAGCCGATCTCCCGCACCAGCGCCAGAGTTTCCTCGAAATCGGCCGCCTTCTCGCCGGGGAAGCCGACAATCAGATCGGTCGAAAGGGCGATGTCCGGCCGGGCGGCGCGCAGCTTTTCCACGATGGAACGATAAACGCCGGCATCGTGCTTTCGGTTCATCGCCTTCAGGATGCGATCCGAGCCCGATTGCACCGGCAGGTGCAGATAGGGCATCAGCTTCGGCTCTTCGCCGTGCAGCCCGATCAGTTCGTCGGTCATCTCAAGCGGATGGCTGGTAGTGTAGCGCAGGCGCGCCAGCCCCTCGATCCGGGCCAACCGCCGCAGCAGGCGCGCAAAGCTCCACTCGGCGCCATCGGGCCCGGCGCCATGATAGGCGTTTACGTTTTGGCCGAGTAAAGTGAGTTCACGCACGCCCTGCGCAACAAGGCCTTCGGCTTCCTCGATGATGGAAGCGACGCTGCGCGAGAATTCCGCGCCGCGCGTATAAGGCACGACGCAGAACGTGCAGAACTTGTCGCAGCCTTCCTGGATGGAAAGGAACGCCGCGACGCCTTCCGCGTGGCGCGTTTTCGGCAATTCGTCGAATTTTTCCTCGGCGGCGAAATCCGTGGCGAGGCGCTCGCCGCTTTCGCGCGCGGCGCGGGCGATCAGCTCCGGCAGGCGATGATAGGATCGCGGGCCGATCACCAGATCGACGGCGGGCGCGCGGCGCAGGATTTCCGCGCCTTCAGCCTGCGCCACGCAGCCGGCGACGACGATCTTCATGGCGCGGCCAGCGGGCGCGCGCTCTTCCTTGATTTCGCGCAGACGGCCGAGTTCGGAGAACACCTTCTCGGTCGCCCTCTCGCGGATGTGGCAGGTGTTGAGAATCACCATGTCGGCGTTGTCGCGGTTTTCCGCTTGCGTATAGCCGAGCGGCGCGAGCAGTTCGGCCATGCGCTGGCTGTCATAGACATTCATCTGACAGCCATAGGTTTCGATGTGCAGCGTGCGGCGCGGCGGGCCGGCGGCGGGCGGTTGGGCCATCGGCCTCAGGACTTCTTGAGCGCTGGCGCGTCTTCGATCGGCGTGCCGTAAAGTTCCAGCTTGTGGCCGACCAGGTTGAAGCCGAGCTTTTTGGCGACCTCCTCCTGCAATTTCTCGATGCGGTCATCGACGAATTCGATCACCTGGCCGGTTTTGAGGTCGATCAAATGGTCGTGGTGCTCGGTCGGGGCTTCTTCGTAGCGCGAGCGGCCGTCCATGAAATCGTGACGGGTGAGGATGCCGGCGTCCTCGAACAGCCGGACGGTGCGGTACACGGTGGCGATGGAGATGTGGGGGTCGATCGCCACGGCGCGGCGGTGCAATTCCTCCACGTCCGGATGATCGTGCGCTACCGACAGCACGCGGGCGATCACCCGGCGCTGGTCCGTCATGCGCATGCCCTTTTCGGCGCAGAGTTTTTCGAGACGTTCCAATCGTGCTCCTGCCTACTTTCTATGGCCGCCGGGCGTGCAGGTCCAGCGGCGCCGGCGCAAGGGTTAGCTCAAGACGCAATACGATCGCATCCTGAGGCGCCGCGCCGGCGCGGCGGTAGTAATTCCGCCGCCGGCCGGCGGCCTGGAAGCCAATCGCCTCATAAAGCGCGCGGGCGCCATGATTATCGGCCGCGACTTCGAGAAACATGCCGCGCGCGCCGCGCCGCCCGGCTTCGGCGATCGCCGCCGCCACCAGATCGCGGGCGAAACCGCGCCGGCGTACTGCCGGCGTCACCGCCAGCGTGAGGATTTCGGCTTCGTCGGCTGCGGTCCAGGCCGCCAGCACGGCGCAGGGCCCATCGGCCGCCAGAACCAGGCCGAACGCACCCGGCGCAGCCAACAGCTTGCGAAAATCGGCGGCGGGCCAGGGCGAAGGAAACGCTTCGGCATGCACAGCGGCGAATATTTCGGCCGCTTCTGGCCCGACGGTGAGGATGCGCGCGCTCATACCGGCGCCGCCCGCGCCATTGCGGGCTTGGCGTCTGGCGCGCGCAGATAGAGCGGTTTTGCGGGATAGCGTGCAGGATCGAGCAACGCGCCGCGCCGCGCCAGCGCGACGATGTCCGGCGCGGGGTTCGGCGCGGCCCAGAACGTCTGCGGATAAACATCTGTGGCGACCGCCAAGGGGATTTCGTCCATCAGCGCCGGAGCGATAATCGCATCGCCCTCATTGAACAGCGCAACGTAGGCGCCGCGCGGGGCCGCAATCCGGGCGCCGCGCCAGCCGCTTTCCCCGTTCTCAAGCGCAAGCGCTTCGAGCGTTGAAACGCCGACGCACGGAACTTCCAGCGCAAGCGCCGTGGCGCGGGCGAAAGCAAGGCCGACGCGAACGCCGGTGAAAGAGCCTGGCCCGGTGGTTACGACGATGCGGTCGATCGTGCTGAATTCAGTCTGCGCCATCACTTCCTGCACCATTGGCGCGATGCATTCTGCATGACCGCGCTGCATCGGCTCGGAGAGCATCCCGAGGACGGCGCCATTATCGACCAGCGCAACCGAGCAGGCGTTCAGCGCCGTGTCGATGGCGAGAACGCGCATCGCTCACATCACCTGCTCGACGGCGCTCACCTCCGGAACGTAATGGCGCAACATGTTCTCGATGCCCTGCTTCAGCGTCAACGCCGAGGACGGGCAGCCCGCGCACGAGCCGCGCATGCGCAGTTTCACGATGCCGGAATCATGTTCCCAGGAGTGGAACGTGATATCGCCGCCATCTTTGGCGACGGCGGGACGCACGCGCGTTTCGATCAGGTCCTTTATCTGCTCGACGATCTCAGCCGCCTCGCCTTCGTAGGCGCCGCTTTCTTCGGCTTCCGCGACCGCGCCGCCGGCGATCAGCACCGGCTTGCCGGCCACGAAATGCTCCATGATCGCGCCGAGCACGAACGGCTTCAGATGCGACCATTCCCAGTCGCTTGCCTTGGTGATGGTGAGAAAATCGCCGCCAAGATAAACGCGCCTGACGCCCTCGACCGCGAACAGCGCCGCGGCCAGGGGCGAGCTTTCAGCCGCAGCCGCGGCATCGGGGAAATCGCGGCTGCCTTCGCCGAGCACGTCGCGGCCGGGAAGAAATTTCAGCGATTCCGGGTTCGGGGTGGCTTCGGTCTGGATGAACATGGGTGATCCTGCTGCGTGCAGCTTACCTCGATCTGGCCCTACGGGTCTCGCGCTTCAAGCTTAAGATGGCGATCATTTCGTAGCCGCTTGGTCCAGCCGGCGCGCGGCGGCGGCGGCGGCGGCGAGGTCAGTGGCCATGCGCTCAAGGTGGTTGGGCGCGATTCCGCCGGGTTTGGCGTTGAACAGGACGCGTGGCTCGAACTCGGCGGCGACGATCAGAGGCCGCCGTGCTTCCTCGATAACGCCATGCAGCGGCTCCGCCAGCTTGCCAGGCAAATCCAGTTCAAACGCCGCCAGCAGCCGCGCCCAGGCGAACGCCTCGCCACGCGCGCGAAAAAATGCCGCCTCCGCGTCGGGCCCGGCCGGGCCAAAGCGATCGGCGACCGCCGCCGCCCGGACGGCGCGTTCATGCGCAGCGCATGCAGCGGCTGCGGCGCGCGCCGCCGCGGCCAAAGCCGGCAGGCTGTGCTCAACCGCCGGGCGGGCTTCGGCGGCGCGGGCGTTATAACGGCGCAAAGCTTCGCGGGCGCTGACGTAACGATCAGCCGGCGCCGGCCCCCCAAACCGCGGCGCGGCGAGAACCATGGCCGCCGCGTCAAGATCGCGATCACGCGCGCGGCGGCGGGCGACGGTTTCGACAAAGCCGGCCACGGCATCGGCGGCGCCCTCCTGAAACAACGCCGCGCGCCGCTCGTGCCGATTGGGCAGGAACAGCGCGCCAGCTTGCAGCGCATCGGCCTTTAGCGAAAGCAGTTCGGCGGCGGTCGCGATCGAAGCGGCGCCATTCGCCGGCGCGGCGGGAAGCGGCGCCTCGACATTGGCGGCGACACGTCCCTGCGTGGCGATGAACAGCAGATACGCCGCGACGATCACCGACAACGTCAACACGAAGGCCGCGCCAGTCTTGATCCAACGGCGTATACGCCGGCGCCAGAAGCGCCGCCGGGTTCCCTCTTCCGCCTCCAGCGACAGCCGGCGCGACAGGCCGCTCAGGATCGCGCGCAAATCAGCCATCGCGCCGATGATGCGCGCAATCGGCGCGCCGCATCAACCGCGAACGCCGCTCAGGGCGCCTGGACGGTAAAATTCACTGTGATCGGCTGGGCATGGGCGAAGCTGAGCGTAATCGGCTGCGAAGCGCCAGCGAGGAGCGGCTGGGTGAGACCGGTCAGCATGATGTGCTGGCCGCCGGGCGCGAACGCGACCACGCCGCCGGCCGGCAGGTCGACGCCCTCCATGTGGTGCATGCTCATCATGCCGGCGTCGCTCTGCGTCGCATGGAGTTCGGCCGCCGCCGCCGCCGGACTCGATGCGGCGACGAGCCGATCGGCCGGGCCGTCATTGCGCAGCGTGAAATATGCCGCTGCAACAGCCGCGCCCGGCGGCGGGGCGGCGATGTGTGCGTTTTCGATCGTGATCGTGCCGGCAGGCGCCGGCGGCGCGCACGCGGCCAGCGCCAGCAAGCCGCAAACAGCGAGGATATTTCTCAACATGCCTGTTCCTTTCAACGCCACAGGCCCACGAGCGCGCGGGCTTCGTCCATGATCGGCGCAGCGATCGCAGCGGCGCGTTCGCCGCCGGCGCGCAAGATTCCATCGAGCGTCGAGGGATCGGCCCTGAGGCGTCGAATCTCGGCGGCGATCGGCGAGAGCCGCGCCACGGCGAGTTCGGCAAGCGCGGGCTTGAAGGCGCCAAAGCCTTTGCCGCCCCATTCCTCTATCACCTTTTCCGCGCTGACGCCGGCAAGCGCGGCGTAAATGCCGACCAGATTCTGCACTTCCGGCCGCCCATTCAGCCCTTCGACGGTTTCCGGCAACGGGTGCGGATCGGTGGTCGCGCGTTTGAACTTGTTGGCGATCGCTTCGGCATCGTCGGTGAGGTTGATGCGGCTCTGATCGGATGCATCCGACTTGGACATTTTCTTGTTGCCGTCGCGCAGGCTCATGATTCGCGCGCCGGGGCCCTGGATCAGCGGCTCCGGCAGCGGAAAAAAATTCGGCGCGCTAAAGTCGTTGTTGAATTTCTGTGCGATGTCGCGCGCCAGTTCGAGGTGCTGCTTCTGGTCCTCGCCCACCGGCACATGCGTGGCCTTGTAGAGCAGAATGTCGGCGGCCATCAGCACGGGATAGGCGAACAAGCCCACGGAGGCGCGTTCAGCGTGTTTGCCGGCCTTATCCTTGAATTGCGTCATGCGTTCGAGCCAGCCCATACGGGCGACACAATTCAGCAGCCAGGCCAGTTCGGTATGCGCCGGCACGGAAGATTGCACGAACAGGGTCGCCCGTTTCGGATCGACGCCGGCGGCGATATAGGCGGCGGCGACATCGCGGACGTTTTCGGCGAGCGTTTTCGGATCGTGGTCGATCGTGATCGCGTGCAGATCGACCACGCAATAGAGTGTTTCGTACTTGTCCTGCAGCGCGACGAATTTAACGAGCGCGCCGAGGTAATTGCCGAGGTGCAGCCCGTTCGTCGGCTGCATGCCGGAAAACACGCGCTGCGGGCCGGTATAGGCCGCGATCGGCGCAGCGGGCGCGAGGGATGTATTGTCGGTCATCGGATGATCCGGAGAAGAAAAACGTTCATGACAAGCAGTGGGCTTTTAGCCCCGCCATCGCCCAGCTTCTGAACGCTCCGATTTCATTATCTTGCTCCGCGCCGGCTTCTATCAGGGCTCTCCGGCCGGCGGCAAGCCGGCGCCCGCGCCGGGCGCGCCCTTTTCGCGCTTTAGCGCGTCGATCATATCGCGCACCGTCACCGCGCGCAGCGCCAGCGCGCAGAGGCCGTAAAGCGCGAATGCTGCGCCTATGGCGGCGAGCACCGCCAATTCCTTGCGCCAGAGCAAATGCTGCAGCAGCGGATAATAGTACGCGCAGGCCGCGACGAAGACGGCCATGATCGCGCAGGCGCAGGCCAGCCGCATCAATCTGCCCGCCGCCGCCGGGCTCAACCGGTAAGCGCCTTCGCGCGCGAGCGTGGAAGACAATAGGGCGACGTTCAGCCATCCCGCGGTGCTCGTGGCGATCCCGAGGCCGATCACGCCATCGACGCCAATACGCGGCAGCGAAAAATAAAGCCCGGCGCCGAGCAGCGTGTTGACGATCACCGACGTAATGGCGAATTGCATCGGGCGCTTCGTATCCTGACGCGCAAAGAACGGCGGCGTGAACACTTTGGCCAGTACGAAAGCCGGCACGCCCCAGGCGAACATGCGCAGGACCTCGGCGGTGCGGTGCGCGTCGGCGTGGGTGAAGGCGCCGCGTGTGACCGTCGCATCGACCAGAAAATACGGCATAATCAGAAACGCGATCGCCGCCGGCACGGTCAGCGCCAAGGACAGCAAGATCGCATCGTCCATCGCCGCCTCGGCGCCTTTATCATCCTTGGCCACATAGAGCCGCGCCAAACGCGGCACCAGCGCCAGGCCAACAGCAACGCCGATCAAGCCGAGCGGCAATTGATAAAGCCGGTCGGAATTATAGAGCACCGACCGCGCGCCTTCGTTGGAGCCCGTCAGCACCTGCGATACCAGCGTGTTGATCTGCGTCGCCCCGCCCGCGAGCGCGCCGGGAATTGCCAGCATTACCACGCGGCTCACCGTTTTCGTGAACGCCGGAAACCGAAACCGCAGTTTCACGCCAAGCCGCTTGGCGCCCCACCAGAGCAGCCCTGCCTGAAGCACGCCCGCGCCAGTAACCGCGAGAGACACCCAGATCGCAGCCATCTCGGCATTGGGCGCCAGCAGCAGCGGCCCGATCGTGCAGATATTGAGCAGGATCGGCACGCCGGCCGAAAGCGCAAACCGCCCCGACGTGTTGAGCACGCCCGACAGCAACGATGCGAGAGTCATACACGCGAGGTATGGCATTGTAAGCTGCGTCATCAGCGTAGCAATGCGCAAAACCTCTGGCTTGTCGGTGTAAGCCGAAAGCAGAAGCGGCATCAGCAGCGGCATCACGATTTGCGCCAGGATGCAGACGCCGGCCACCACGGTCATCAGAAACGACATCGCCTCAGATGCAGCCGCATCCGCCGCCTCGGCGCCATGCTCGGCGCGCTCGCGCGCATAGATCGGCACAAACGCCTGCGCAAACGCGCCTTCCGCGAACAATCGCCGGAACAGGTTGGGAAACATCAGCGCCGTGGTGAACGCATCCATCAGCGGCCCCTGCCCGCCGAACCGCGCGTTCGCCGCAAGGTCGCGCGCAAAACCCAGGATGCGGCTCGCCAGCGTCAGCGACGCCTGCACAAACGTGTTGCGTGCGAGGGACATGCGCGCTCCGGGAAGGACCGCCGGCCTAGCGCAATTGCGAGGCTGGCGCGACGGCGAGTTTCTGACGGCCCACAGTGGAAGGGGCTTCCGGCTCGCCTTCGCGCAGAACTTCGGTCAATTTGTCGCGCAAGGCCTCGATGCGCGCCTCATCCGTCAGTTTGCCGCCTTCCAGCGTGTGGACATAGAACACGTCGCCGACCCGCTCGCCGTGGCTGTCGATATGCGCCGAGTCGATCGACAAGCCGCCTTCAGCCAACACGCGCGACAGATCGGCCAGCACGCCAGGCCGATCGCGCCCCGACACTTCGATCACGGTCGATCCCTGGGACAGCTCATTATCGAACCGCGCCCAGGGCTCGATCGTGAACGCAGCCATGCGGCGCGGCGGCGCCTTAGGCGCCACCGGCAAGGCGGGCGCATCCCCGGTCGCGGCGGTGCGCACGCGGATCAGCAATTGCTCTAGCAGGCGCGCATCGTCGATGCCGAACGGATCGCCGGTCGAATCCTGGATCGAGAAGATATCGAAAGCGGCGCCGTCCTTCGTCGTGTTCACGCGCGCATCGGTGACGTCGGCGGCGGCGGCGGCGAAGGCGCGCGCCAGGCGGGCGAAAAGGCCGGGCCGGTCGGGCGCGTAGACCAACACCTCGGTGACGCCGCGCCGGGAATCGGGACGCGCAGCGACATGGGCTTCACCGGCGCGCCGCGCTTCGGCGGCCTGCGCAAAATGCCAGGTCACCGCGTCGCGATCGAACGACAGGAGATAGGCGTCGTCGAACCGGTCGAGCCACGAGACAAGGTCGGGCGCTGCATCGGCGGGCCAGGAGGCCAGCAATTGCGCGCGCGCTTCGCGGCTCTGCTCGGCGATGCGCTCGCGCACGCCAGCTTCATCCGTGCGCCCGCCGTGAAACACCGCCTCGGTGAGGCGGTAGAGATCGCGTAGCAATTGGCCTTTCCAGCCATTCCACACGCCGGGGCCGACGGCGCGGATATCGGCGACCGTGAGCACGAGCAGGAGCCGCAGACGCTCCAGCGTGCCGACGCGCCTGGCGAAGCTGGCGATGGTGCGCGGATCGCCGATGTCGCGCTTTTGCGCCACATCGCTCATTTCCAGGTGATTGCCGACCAGCCAGCCCACCAGTTCGATTTCCTCCGCCGGCAAGCCGAGGCGCTGGCACGCGGCGATGGCGGTTTTCTCGCCCTCTTCCTGCTGATCGCCGATGCCCTTGCCGGTATCGTGGAGCAGCATCGCGAGATAGAGCGCGCGGCGGTTTATGATCTTCGCAAAGATCGACGATGCGAGCGGGTGGTCGTCGCCATAGCGGCCATGCTCGATCCCCGAGATGATGTCGATTGCGTGCAGCGTGTGCTCGTCCACCGTGTAGTGGTGGTACATATTGAACTGCATCTGCGCGACGACGCGGCCGAATTCCGGCATGAAGCGGCCCAGCACGCCAGCCTCGTTCATCAACGTCAGCGTCCGGCCCGGATTGTTCGGCGAGGCGGCGATTTCGAGAAACGCCTTCGCCGCCTCCGGATCGCGCCGCATCGTTGGCGTGATCTTGCGAAGGGCGCGCGTGATTTCCGTCAATGCTTCAGGGTGGATGTCGAGATTGCGCTGATCGGCGAGGGCGAAAATCCGCAGCATCGTGATCGGGTCTTCGGAAAACGCCTTGAGCGATATCGGCGTCAGCCTTCCCGCCTCGATCCTGAAGCCGGAGGCTGACGGGAGATCGTGCGTGTTGGCGCTCATGAACTTCGCCAACGAAGGCGCGCGTTTCTGGTGATCGGCTTCCAGTTTGGCGCAAAGAATGCGCGTCAGCCCTCCGATTTGCTTGGCGACAAGGAAATAGCGCTTCATGAAGCGCTCGACCGCCGCCATTTCCCCGCGCGATCCGAAGCCCATCAATTGGGCCATTTCCGGCTGCAGATCGAAGGTGATGCGCTCCTCCGCCCGCCCGGTTACGAAATGCAGATGACAGCGCGTGCGCCAAAGGAATTCGCCGGCGCGTTGCAGCGTGCTGATCTCCTCGCGCGTAAACGCTGAGAGTTCGGCCACGCCCTTTAGGTTGGAAACCCCGTAGACGTGTTTGGTGATCCAGTAGAGCGTGTGCAGATCGCGCAGGCCGCCCTTTCCCTCTTTCACGTTCGGCTCGACCATGTAGCGCGAGGCGCCAGAGCGGGCGTGGCGCTCGTCACGCTCCTTCAACTTGGCCAGAATGAAGCTGCGGTGGCCGGCGGCGACGACATCCTTGTCGAAACGCTGCTTGAACTCGGTGAACAGGCTTTCTTCGCCGCAGATGCGGCGCGCTTCGAGCAGCGCCGTCTGGATCGTGTGGTCCTGCTTTGCCAGCCGCACGCATTCATCGACCATGCGCGAGGCGTGGCCCACTTTCAGGCCCATGTCCCACAGCATGTAGAGCATGTATTCGGTGACGCTCTCGGACCATGGCGTCTGCTTGTAGGCGCGTAGAAACAGCAGATCGATATCGGACGACGGGGCCAGTTGCCGCCGCCCGTATCCGCCGACAGCGACGACGGTAAAGCGCTCGCCCTCGGTCGGATTGCGGGCCCGAAAGACGTGCGTGGTGACGAAATCGTACAGCGCCTCGATGACTTCATCGGCGACCTTGGCCAGCAGCCGCGCCGTCTCCAGGCCGCTCGCGCCATTCTCTAGCCGCTCCTTGGCGATTATACGGCCGCGGAACAAGGCGTGGTGCAGCAATTGGCGGGCGCGCAGCCGCAGCTCCTGCTCGCTCATGCCGTCGAGCGCGGCGGCGGTAAGCTGCACGCGCAGCTTCGCGCCATCGACGACATCTTCTATGCGGGCGGGGCGAAGGCGAAAGGCCATGGGCTTTACATAGGGCGCTTAAGCGGTTCCGCCCCCGGCGAGAAGCGCCTTCAGCCTGAAAATCAGTTCCAGGGCCTCGCGGGGCGACAGCGCCTCTGGATCGATCCCAGCCAGGGCCTCCTCAACCGCCGAAGGCGCGCCGGCTGCCGCAAACAGCGGCAAAGCCCCGACCTGCTCATCGGCAAGCCCGGTTTTTCCGCGCCCCGCTTCCAGCCGCGCCAGCACCGCGCGGGCCCGGTCCACCGTGGCGCGCGGCAGACCGGCGAGCCTGGCCACCTGGATGCCGTAGGACCGATCGGCCGCGCCGGGCGCGACTTCATGCAGGAACACCAGATCGCCTTTCCATTCACGGGCGCGCAAATTGGCGTTGGCCGCCGCAGAGAGCTTGTCCGCCAGCGCAGTGATCTCGTGATAGTGCGTCGCGAACATGGCGCGGCAGCCGTTAACGTCATGCAGATGTTCGGCGGCGGCCCAGGCGATGGCCAGACCATCGAACGTGGCTGTGCCGCGGCCTATTTCGTCGAGAATGACCAGCGCGCGCGCGCCGGCCTGATGCAGAATCGCCGCAGTCTCGACCATTTCGGTCATGAATGTCGAGCGACCGCGCGAAAGATCGTCCGACGCGCCCACGCGGGAGAACACGCGATCGGCCACGCCGAGGCGCATGCGCTTTGCCGGCACGAACAGGCCCGCCTGCGCGATGATCGCGAGCAAGGCGTTTTGCCGCAGATATGTGGATTTGCCGGCCATGTTCGGACCCGTGACGAACAAAAGGCGCGGCCCGATCTCTCCCGCGCCATCGAGACGCGCGTCGTTGGGCGTGTAGACTCCGCCGGCGCGGCGCACGGCCTGCTCCACGACGGGATGGCGTCCGCCCTCCGTGATCAGCGCGCGGCTCGAATCCATTTCCGGCCGCACGGCATCGGTTTCCACCGCCCATTCAGCGCCACCGGCAGCGACATCGAGTGCAGCGAGCGCGGCGGCGGCGGCGCGGATTTCGGTTTCCGCCTGGGCGACCTGTTCGCAGAAGCGGCGGAACAGATCCAGTTCGCGCGCCAGCGCTTCGGCGCCGGCGCGCGCTATTCGCGCGTCCAGTTCGGCCAATTCGCCGGTGGTGAAGCGCACGGCGCCGGCGAGCGTCTGGCGGTGGATGAAATTGCCCGAAAGCGGCGGTCGCATCAGCGCCTCGGCCTGTTTCGGCGTGGCGTCGATATGATAGCCGAGCACGGCGTTGTGGCGTATCTTGAGCCCCGCCTGCCCGGTTTCTTCCTGATATTTCGTTTGCAGGCGGACGATCACCTGGCGGCTGTCGTCGCGCAGAGCGCGAATCTGATCGAGCCCCGGATCGAAACCCGTGGCGATGAAGGCGCCGTCGCGTGCGAACAGGGAGAGTTCCGCCGCCAGGGCTTTTTCCAGTTCGGCGGCAAGCGCGCCGAGGGCCGGGTGTGCGGACAGCGTCAGCGCCTCGCTGCAGCGCAACAGTTCATGCGACAGATCGGCATTGACGCCGCAGCGCGCGGCGGCGCGAGCGCCCGCGGCAAGGCCGTCGCGGATCGCCGCCAGGTCGCGCGGACCGCCGCGGCCGAGCGTGAGCCTTTGCAGCGCGCGCGCCAGATCGCCGGCGCCGCGCAATTCGGTGCGCACCGCTTCGCGCCGGCCCGGCTCGCGCACGAAATACGCGATCGATTCGTGACGCGCGGCGATTTCCGAAACATCGGTCAGCGGACGCGCGATACGCTCGGCCAGCAGCCGCCCGCCGGCGGACGTGACCGTACGGTCGATCGCGGCGATGAGCGAGCCCTCACGGCCGCCGCGCTGGGAGCGATCAAGTTCAAGGCTGGCGCGCGTGGCCGGATCGATCGCCATGAACGCGCTGGCGGCCTGACGCTTCGGCGGTTCAAGGCGCGGCGCCAGGCCCGCTTGCGTCAGCTCAATGTAATCGAGAAGCAGGCCGATCGCGGATAATTCGACGTCGCTGAAATCGCCGAACGCGTCGAGCGCGGCCACTTCGAACAGCGCCTTGGCGCGCCGCGCGCCGGCGCGCGCATCGGCCTTCTGCCGCGGACGCGTAGTGAGGGCGGCGCCGCACGCGGCGGCGGGTGCCGAAAGGCGCGCGGCTTCATCTTCCGAAACCAGCAGTTCGGCCGGCGCCAGAGCGGCGATTTCATCGGCCAGCCGCGCGAACGCGAACGGCGTGACGCCACAGGCGCCAGTGGAAATATCCGCCCAGGCGAGCGCGGCTTCATCGCCCGCGAGCGCCACAGCCGCAAGCCGATTGGCCGCGCGTGCGTCGAGAAGGGAATCTTCGGTCAGCGTGCCGGGGGTGACGATGCGGACCACCGCGCGTTTGACGATGGATTTCGAGCCACGCTTGCGCGCTTCTGCCGGATCTTCGAGTTGCTCACAGACGGCGACGCGAAAGCCCGCGCGAATCAGCCGCGCAAGATAGCCGTCCACAGCGTGGACGGGCACGCCGGCCATCTTGATCGGGTCGCCCTTGTGCTGGCCGCGCTTGGTTAGCGTTATGCCGAGCGCGGCGGCGGCCTTTTCGGCGTCCTCGAAGAACAATTCGTAGAAATCGCCCATCCGGAAAAACAGCAGAGCGTCCGGATATTCGGCCTTCGCGGCCAGA
>DASZPV010000071.1:0-7804 GCA_035549875.1 Caulobacterales bacterium | reverse complement strand
CGCCGCGATCCAGAGCAATTTGCGCGAAACCACGACGCGGGTTCTGGCGAGCCTCACCCCGCGCGAAGAACGCGTCCTGCGCATGCGCTTCGGCATCGGCATGAACACCGACCACACGCTGGAGGAAGTAGGCCAGCAGTTCAGCGTGACGCGCGAGCGCATCCGCCAGATCGAGGCGAAGGCTTTGCGGAAGTTGAAGCATCCGAGCCGAAGCCGGAAGCTGCGGAGTTTTTTGGATAATTAAGGCGTCAGAGTTGCATGATGCTAAGAATGCCCGGCCTGTTGGTTGGGCATTTTATTTGGAGGCGCTACGAAGCGTTGGAGAATCGCCTTGTGTCCTTCGAGACGCATCACTTCGTTGAAGGCAAACGCAGTCAGCGGATTAACGAAGCAGGAGGCGCCATCGACGGGAGGACGCCATCGGGAAGCGCCATGCACATCGCCGCCGGCAGGCAGCGATACTGGGCGTACATAACCACCGCCGACGTCTGCGCGCTCAAGCCGCCTCGCTGTCCTGGTTGTCATCGGCGATCAATGGCGCTGTTGCGATGCGGGTTTCGTCCGGCAGCCCAAGCAACTGGATTTCCGTCGTCTCCTGGGCGCTGAAGGCCGCTTGCTCTGCGTCGTTGAGATATACGGTCGTGTAGCGGCGCACCGGATGCCCTTCCACCTGGCCGCTGCCCGACAGCGTCAGGAACAGGCCGCGCCCGGTTGCGGTGAAGACGGCGCCCGGCGCCAGCCGGTAGCGAGCGCAGCGGATGCTGCAGTCAGTGAAGACGCCGAGCGTCTTTTCCTCCACGCCTGGCATGCCGGCCAGCGCCAGCCAGCGAAAGGCTTGCGGATTCATCAGGATCGGATCGACATATTGCGGGCGCGGATAGACCATCGCCCGCCGGTTGGCGAACTCCCACACTGCCTGAAAGGAATCCATCTTCTTCTTGCCGGCATGTCCTTCGTGGCGCAGGAAAATGCCCTTGTCGAAGGCGCCATGGGCCTTCAGCGCCTCATGCGCGGCGTAAACCTGCTGCTGGGAAAGGTAGCCGGAGCCGCTGGGCCCGCCGAACTGCGCCACCGCGACCAGATTTGGGCCGCTGGACGTCTGCGGTCCGTAAAAGGCGCCTTCCGGAAAATAGCCTAGCACGCCTGGCGTCATCTTGCCGTTGCGGCCGAAATCGCAATCGCCTTCGATTTGAAAGCGGAACTGATCGAAATTGTGCCGGTGGCGGGGGGAATAGAAATCGCCGGTCTGGTGGAACAGACCGAACTTGAAATTGCCAGGTCTATTCTCCTGCCCGGCGATGAATTCCTGCTTCTTGAGTTCGCCGCCGCGCACATTCGAGGCGTTGACGTCTATCGGTATTTCGTCACCCTGCACGATCTGCATGCGCTTCCCCTATTCAGCCCTTCACGCGGCATGGGCCTGGAGGCGGTGTTCAACCGCCAGAATGATCGTGTTCGCTCCGGTGGCGATTAAGAACAGCAGCAGCGTCAGCGCCATGATGTCCGGCACATTGTGGCTTTCCATCGCCCGGCTCAGCAGGAAGCCCAGTCCTTGGCTGGAGGCAAAAAGTTCGCCGATCAGGGTCCCGAGCAGCGTGGTCGAGAAGCCGATGCGCAGTCCGGTGACAATCTCTGGAAGGCAGGCGGGCAGGTAAATGCTGCGCACCAGGCTTGGCCAGGACAAGTGCAGCACCCGGCCTGTGCGCAGCATCACCGGCGGCAGGTTGCGGATGGCGCCCATGGTGAACAGCGCCACCGGAAAGAAGCCGTGAATGGCGCCGAACACCACCTTGGCCGACAAGCCCAGCCCGAAGACCAGCAATATTACCGGGTACAGCATGATTTTGGGAATCGAATAGAGCGTTCCGAGGATCGGCGCGAAGACTTCATGCGCCATCCTGCTGGCGCCGATGGTCACCCCCATGACCATGCCGCCCGCCAGCGCCAGCACGCCGGCATAAACGAAGGCGATGCCGGTCGCCCTGGCATGGTCCCAGAAGCCTTCGGCGGCGATTAGCGCGGCGAGGCGCCGTACCGTTTCGAGCGGCGGGGTCAGCGCTTCGGCGCCAACGGCATAATAGGCGACCTGCCACATCGCCAGCAGGCCGGCGGCGAGCAAGGCATAGTCGCTCCAGCGTTGCTTCACGAGCGGTACCAGCGTCGGTAAAGACGCGCCTCCAAGGCCTGCAACAGACCATTGAGGGCCGCCACGACGATGAGGATGAGAAGGATCAGCCCGTACATCTTGGAACTGTCGAATTCATTATAGGCGAGGGTTAGCTGGCGACCCAGCCCGGCGGTGGCGAGAATGAACTCGCCTGCGATGACGCCGATCACCGAATACGCCACCGCCAGCTTCAGTCCGGTGAAGAGGTGGGGTGTCGCCGCCGGCAGTTGGATGCGCAGCGCCGTTTCCCAGGCGCCCATGCCCGCCACGCGCGCGACCTTGTTATAGACGCGCGGGATGCGGTCGATCGCGGTCAGGGTGGCGCTGATCATCGCGACAATGCCGAACATGGCGCCCATCACGATCAGTGAGGCGGGGCCGATGCCGAAAATCACGATCAGCAGGGGATAAAAGACGAAGGTGGGCACGGAATAATAGGACAGCAGCACCGGGTTCAGCACCCGGCGCAGCCGGGGCACGGCATGGATGCCTAGCCCGATGGGAAAGCCCAGCAGGGTGGAGAGTAAAATGGCGGCGGCGACGTTCTGGAACGTGTAGCGCGCATCCGCCCAGAACCAGCTTGCGTGACGGACCATGTCCAGCAGCGCCAGGGCCATCTGCGACGGGGCAATTATAGTGTAAGGGTCGATCATGCCGCCGCGGCACTGGGCCTCCAGCGCCAGGGCCGGCGCCGCGACTATGACGACGCGCCAGAAGCCGGGGCTAGTCATGGCTGGCCCATCGCTTTCCTGGATTCATCGCGGATCAGCTCCCACAATCTGCCGGTGAACTGGCCGAAGCGGGGATCGGCGAGGATGCGGGAGTCCCGATCACGCGGCCAGCCGGTCTCCAATATCTCCAGGAAGCGGCCGGGCCGCGATGACATCACCGCCACCCGGTCGCAAAGCATCGCGGCTTCGTCCAGCGAATGGGTGATCAGCATCACGGTGGCGCCGCTGTCCCGCCACAGCCGCAGCAATTCCTCGCCCATCAGCAACCGGGTCTGCTGGTCGAGCGCGCCGAAGGGTTCGTCCAGCAGGATCAGGCGCGGGCGCAGGACCAGGGTGCGGGCGATGCAAACACGCTGGCGCATTCCCCCCGACAATTGCGAGGGATAGGCCTTGCGGAACTGGTTCAGGCCCATCAGGCCGATGGCATGATCGACGCGGCGGGCGGTCTCGGCCGCATCGACGCCGGCGCGCCTGAGGCCGAAAGCGATATTGTCGCTGACCGTCAACCAGGGGAAGCTGGCATCTTCCTGGAAGACGACGCCCACCCCGTCCGGCACTCGGCCCTCCACCGGCGCGCCTTCGAAGGTCACGTGCCCCGTGCTTGGCGCCGCCAGGCCGGCGACGATCTCCAGCAGGCTGGACTTGCCACAGCCGGACGGTCCGACCACGCCCAGGAACTCGCCTCGCCGCAGACTTAGGTCAACCGGTCCGAGGGCATGGACGGCGCCATGGCCGGCGCGCGCAGGATAGGTGCGCGTGACGGACGTCAGTTTAACATGGATATCGCTTGCGGCGTTCACCACAGCGTTCGTCTCTGATCGGGCGCCAGAAAGCTCTGGTCCACGATCTTCGACCAGTCCACCGGCTTGTTCACCAGGCCGACCAGCAGCATCCCCCTGGACATGGCGTCGAGCCCTTCCTTGGAGAATTCGCCATGTGAAAACTGACCCCAGACGAAATATTTCGGCAGCAGCTTCTTGGCGTCGGCGAGGCTGAAGCCGAAGACCTGCGAATAGATCATGGCGGTTTCGTCGGGATGTTTTTCCATATATTCGACGGCGCGGCGGCGGGCGCGCAACAGCGCGCGGACCTGGTCGGGATGCTGCTGTGTAAAAGCCCGCGTCGCCACCACCACCGAATAGGTGAATTTCGGGAAAATGTCATAGCCGTGAAAAAGGACGCGGTATTTATCCGGCTGCAGCGTCAGGACGGGATCGACCAGCGGGGCGGCGGCGACGGCGCCCTGCCCAAGGGCGGTCAGGCCCGGCCCCAGCCCGCCGATAGGCAGCAACTCCACCTTGCCGGTCAGACCGGCCTGGGCAATTGCGCCGCGCAGAACCATCTCTGTCGTGGAGCGAGGCGCGGTGAACGCGACCCGTTTGCCGACAAGGTCCTTGATCCCATGAATGGGACTGTTGTTCAGGGTCGCCCAGGTCAGATCGCCGATATGGTCGGCGTTGCACATCACAATGCGCAGATCCATGCCCTGGTTGATGGCGGCGATCGCGGTGACCGTGCCGACATTGCCGATGGCCATGCCGCTGGCCAGCAGGTTGCGCAGCCCGGCGCCGCCGCCCGAGGAGGAGACGATTTCGGTGACGTTGAGGCCGTCCTGTTTCAGATGGGAATTATATACTTGACTCCCTCGCCATTTTTGACTAGATTTTGCCCATAGAAACGAGGGATATGGGTCATGAGTAAGTCCACGATTTCCACCTTTGAGTTGTTCGCGATGTTCCCGGATCAAGAGACGGCGCGGGTCTATTTGGAGGGGCGTCTGTGGCCGGAAGGCCCCAAGTGCCCGGTCTGTGGCCTTGGCGAGCGGATCACGGCGCGGGCGGGCGGCTACTTCCGCTGCAACCAATGCAAAGAGGATTTCACGGTGCGGACGGGCACCATTTTCGAGCGCAGCCACGTTCCCCTGCACAAGTGGATTTACGCCATGTACCTGCTGGTCACGGCCCGCAAGGGCATTTCCAGCCTGCAACTGGCGAAGGAAATCGGCATCACGCAAAAGTCGGCTTGGTTCGTCCTTCATCGCCTTCGCGAAGCCTGCGGCGATGATCTGACCAAACTGCAAGGCATCGTGGAAATCGACGAAACCTACGTCGGCGGCATCGAAAAGAACAAGCACGAGTCCAAGAAGCTCAAAGCCGGTCGCGGCACGGTCGGCAAGACCGCCGTTGTCGCTATGCGCGAGCGCGGCGGCAAGATGAAAGCCATGGCGGTTGAAGATGCCGACATGGCGACCATGCACACCAAAATTCACCAGCACGTCGCCGCCGGTTCCACGCTGCACACCGATGAGGCTGGCGTTTATCGTGGTCTTGGCGGGCTGTTTTTCAACCACGAAACGGTCAACCACAGCGAAGGCGAATATGTCCGCGAAGGCGTGACAACCAACGGCGTCGAAAGCGTGTTCGCGGTCATGAAGCGCGGCCTGATCGGCGTCTATCACCACGCCAGCAAGAAGCACCTTGGCCGCTACGTTGACGAATTTGCCTTCCGTCTTAATGACGGCAACGTGAAGCGTCACACCATGGAGCGGCTTGAAAGCTTCGTCAGCGGAACGAAGGGCAAGCGCCTGACCTACAAAGCTCTGATCAACTAGGAGGGCAAACACATGAGAGTCGATCATTTTACCGATGAATTGATTGTCGATGTAATCGACGGCCGCCGCGCTTTGTCCGAAGCCGAACGCAAATTCCTCATAACCGACACGCCGAGTTTTGAGGAATGCGACAAAGAACTTGCCCGTGATTTGCCGGGCATGTCGGACAAGGATTTGATCCGCGCGGCGTACAATGTTTGGGCGGACTACGCATCGGGACAGATTTGATGAAGCCACGGAAACCGCCAAAGGCGCTGGACGCCATTGCTGACGTGGTGCTGGCCTATCGGCCAAAGCCAAAGACGAAACCCGCGCGGCGGCGGAAACGCCGCGCAAAGAAGATTGTTGCCGACCGTGCGAGTTCTTAAGGGCGATTGCATAGTTCAACGCTGGTGCGCTTCGCACCGTGCGGACCCAGCTGCCGCCCGTCTTGCGGATCGCCACTACAATCGCCAGAAGATCGGTTCGCCTCAGTTCGCCCCGACCGGCAGTTGTGCCGTTTTCTTGACTGACTGTGGCCGCGCCTTCTGGATTACCAGCGCGCCACTGGCCGAATGGGTAAAGCACGCTTGGGCTGGGGCGTGGATTTGTTCGGCCTTCCGCTCGGAAGGGGCTGGCACCGCATCCGAACTGATCCGGCAAGCCGTCGCCGCCACGCGGGCTCACTATGGCGAGCCGCCCGCGCTCGGCATGGTGACCTTTATCGACCGCAAGAAAGTCAGGCCGATAATGCATCGCGGCGCGCCGATGTGGGGCTACACCTACCGCAAGGCGGGCTTTATCGACGCTGGCGAGACAAAGGGCGGCTTGCTTGCCCTCCAATTGCTGCCAGAGGCCATGCCTGGGCCGCTCGTTGCCAATCAGCGAACAATGCACGGCACGCCCCTTTTTGACCGCTGCCCTTTCCTTGAGGCAGCGGAATGAGTGGAAAAGGGAGTCATGTATATAATTCCCTTTCAGATAGCCCAGCTTGAACGCCACCGCCCAAGGCAGGGTCGATGTGATCTTGCCATATTCGCCGATGGCGAGCTTGTCGGCGTGCGCCGCCGGCGCGGCGGCGACCGCCAGACAAAGCGCCAGCGCTATTTTCCAGATACGCCTCATTGAGCTTCCCTTTCATTGACGTCCGGCATGAACTCAAAGCCGCATCTCGCTGTGGCGATTGCTCCCCTGGGGGAGACTGTCACGTCATGTGATGCTCCGCCAAGTGAGGTATCCGACCACGATTGCTTAACTCCGCCGGCCGTTGACGGTTGAGCCTCCGCGCGAACGACGAAGCCGATGAAACACCGGGCGAGTCCGCCCGCCCGTCCGGAAGGAATGAAAGGCATCGGTGCATGTTTTGGAACGTCCTTTGAGAATCCAACCTACGCCGCCTTGCGCGAGGCAAACCGCCCGCCGTCGAGCGCGGAGACGCGGCCGTAGCGCGCCAGCGTGGTCAGCACCTGCGCGATGCGCCCCTCGATGCGCTTGCCGCCGACCTTGCCGCCGAGCCGGAACGCGCGGGACAATTCCGCCGCATCCATCGCCCGCCCGGCGCGCGAGCGCGTTTGCGCTCGTTGCCCGAGGCATCGGGATGATCGACGCCGAGCTGATCGCAAAGCTCGGTCAGGAACAGCGCATAATTGGCGCGCTCCGCGCCCCCGCTGTCGGCCCATTTCGCGATGAATTCGTCCAGCGTCACCCCAGCCTCGCCCCCAGCCCCATCCGGTCACTCGTACAGAGACGAGACACCCGCCAAAAGCAGTTTTTCAACGTAGGCTGGCGGAGAGAGAGGGATTCGAACCCTCGAGACAGTTTCCCGTCTACACACTTTCCAGGCGTGCGCCTTCGACCACTCGGCCACCTCTCCGTCGGGCGCGGGTTATGCCGGGGCGGGGCGGGGCTGTAAACTCGCCGCCCGCGCCCCCGCGTGGCAGTGCGCCTCAGCCGCCGAAGATGGCGCTCATCTTTTTGCCCAGCGCGCTGCATTCCTGAAGCTTGGCCATGTCCGGCTTCTTGCCGGACCGCGCCGCCGCCATCGCCTCGGCGGCCATGTCGGTGCAGCGCGAATAATCCACCACTTCGTAATCGGCGGGCGGGGCGAACAGCGCGGGATCCTGCGGGCCGCGGCGGATCTCCTCGGCGAGCATGGTCGGCTTATCCACCTCGCCCGCCTTGTTGGCGCGCAGCATGATCCCGTCATCGGTGACGCAGACCTGGTTGGCCGGCGCGCCTTCGGTAGCGGACGGGGTTTCC
This sequence comes from Caulobacterales bacterium, assembly GCA_035549875.1. Taxonomy (GTDB): domain Bacteria; phylum Pseudomonadota; class Alphaproteobacteria; order Caulobacterales; family Aquidulcibacteraceae; genus JAKFWI01. Next base: position 57 of record DASZPV010000071.1, on the reverse strand, counting down.
CAGATGCGGCACGAGAGGCCCGCGATCCGGTCTTCGCCCACCACTTTCGCGGCCGGC
>DASZPV010000070.1:0-17307 GCA_035549875.1 Caulobacterales bacterium | reverse complement strand
CAATGACGCCGCCATGTTGGCGAACATCGCCTCACGGTGAGCGGCCGTGCGGTTGAGCTTTTTCTGGGCGACGCCGTGGCGCATGACACAAATGCCTTAGATGGAATCTTCGTATTTCTTGGCGAGGTCTTCGATGTTTTCCGGCGGCCAGTTTTCGACCGCCATGCCGAGATGCAGGCCCATGCCCGAAAGCACTTCCTTGATCTCGTTGAGGCTCTTGCGTCCGAAATTCGGGGTGCGCAGCATTTCGGCTTCCGACTTCTGAATCAGGTCGCCGATATAAACGATGTTGTCGTTCTTCAGACAGTTCGCGGAACGCACGGAAAGTTCGAGTTCATCGACCTTCTTGAGCAGCGCCGGATTGAACGGAAGGTCCGGCTTGTCCATGCCGTCCTTCTTCTGCTTGGGCTCTTCGAAGGTGATGAACACCTGAAGCTGGTCCTGCAGGATGCGGGCGGCGTAGGCCACTGCATCCTCGGGTCGCAACGCGCCGTTGGTTTCCACTTCCAGGATCAGCTTGTCGTAATCCAGCACCTGGCCTTCGCGGGTGTTGTCCACGCGGTAGGCCACACGGCGCACCGGCGAATAGATCGAATCCACGGCGATGAGGCCGATCGGCGCGTCATCCGGGCGGTTCTTCTCGGCCGGCACGTAGCCCTTGCCGTTGTTGACCGTCAGCTCCATGCGGAGCGTCGCGCCATCATCAAGCGTACACAGCACATGATTGGGGTTGAGGATTTCGATATCGGAAACGACCTGAATGTCCTTGGCCTTCACTTCGCCGGGGCCATCGACCTTCAGGAGCAATTTCTTCGGCCCTTCGCCGCGCATGCGGATCGCGACCTGCTTCAGGTTCAGCACCAGATCGGTCACGTCCTCGCGCACGCCGGCGATCGAAGTGAATTCATGCACCACGCCGTCGATCTGCACCGAGGTGATCGCTGCGCCTTGCAACGAGGAGAGCAATACACGGCGCAGCGCATTGCCGAGCGTCATGCCGAAGCCGCGCTCAAGCGGCTCGGCCACCAGCGTCGCCATGCGCTTGGAATCGCGGCCGTGTTCCACGGCCGGCTTCTTCGGGCGGATCAGTTCTTGCCAATTCTTCTCAATCGACATCGTTCAAGTCTCTCGCGGCTCCCGCGCGCAAGGCGCTGCGGAAGCAAGAAAACGCGGGCGGTAAACCCGCGCGAAAAATCAGACGCGCCGGCGCTTGGGCGGGCGGCAACCATTATGCGGAATCGGCGTCACATCGCGGATCGACGTAACGGTAAAACCCACCGCTTGCAGCGCGCGCAGCGCGCTTTCGCGGCCCGAGCCGGGGCCGGAGACGTTCACTTCGACCGTGCGCATGCCATGCTCCATCGCCTTGCGGCCGGCATCTTCGGCGGCGACCTGAGCGGCGTAGGGCGTGGACTTGCGCGAGCCTTTGAAGCCCATCGTTCCCGCGCTCGACCAGGCGATCGCATTGCCCTGCGCGTCGGCGATGGTGATCATCGTGTTGTTGAACGAAGCGGCGACATGAACCACGCCGGTGGCGATGTTCTTGCGCTCGCGCTTCTTCACGCGCTGCTGGGACGGCTCTTTCGACATTACCGGTCTTCTTTTCCTTTGGCCTTATTTCTTCGTCGCTTGTTTCTTGCCGGCGATCGGCTTGGCCGGGCCCTTGCGGGTGCGGGCGTTGGTATGCGTGCGCTGGCCGCGAACCGGCAGGCCGCGGCGGTGACGCAGGCCGCGATAGGAGCCCAGATCCATCAGGCGTTTGATATTCTGCGCCACTTCGCGGCGCAGATCGCCTTCGACCATATAGTCGCGGTCGATCGCTTCGCGGATATGCAGCACCTCTTGATCGGTCAACTGGCTGACGCGGCGGTCTTCGGCGATGCCGACCTTGGAAACGATCTCCTTGGCTTTGGCTTTGCCGATGCCATGGATGTATTGCAGCGCGATCACCACGCGCTTCTGGGTCGGGATGTTTACGCCGGCGATACGGGCCAAGGATGGCTCTCCTGGAACGCGAATACATTAAGCGCGACAACAAAAGCGGCGTCCCGCGTATCCCTGTCGGAACCGCGGAAGCCTTCCCGTGTCGCGAAGAGCGCCGGTTATAGCGGGGCGAAATGCCGCGTCAACCGGCTAGGAGCGGGCGAAAACAAGCCCCAACGCCGCACCTATTTGGGCGGCGCCTCGCCCGGATGCATGCCAGGAGGGTCGGGATGAGTGATCCATGTGGGCGGGCCGAACTTGTTGGCGCCGTGATCGCCACGCGAAAGCCCCACCCAAATAAGCCCGGCGAGCCCCAAAGTGGTCGCCAGCGCGCCACCGCCGAGAGCCGGGCGCGCCAGAGCGGGCGGCTCCGGCAGAGCGAGCAGCGGCAGCGCAAGCGAGGCGCCGACCAGCCCGAGCCAAAGCATCTGAGGCACGGCGGCCCAGGCCGCGCTCTTGCCGAAATCATGCAGCCGCCGCGCCGTCTGCGCCATCCACAGCCAGTCCAACCCCACCCAGACAATCACAAACAGGATGCGCGGCGCCAGCGCGCTTACCGCCCACCCGAACATCAGGTTTATCGCAAGACTCAGCGCCAAGCCGAGCCCGAGCAGGCTGGTGTGCCACAGCCAGAAAGTGCGCCGGTTGATCCGGCCGGCGCCGAAAGCGATCGTATTCAGAGACATCGTGCTTCCAGACCCGCGCCCCAACGTACCCGCTTGCAGCGGCGCAGCAAAGCTCAGCGGTTCGCGGCCTTGCCGTCCAGGGCCCCGGCGATCAATCCGGCGACCTGCTCGATCGCCGCCATGCCATCGACGCCGATCAGCTTGCCCTGGTCCTTGTAATAAGGAACCAGCGGGGCGGTTTGGTCGCCATAGGCTTTCAGCCGCACCTTGAAGCTTTCGGGATTGTCGTCGGCCCGGCCGCTTTCTGCAAAGCGCTTGGTGATCCGCGCCAGCAGAGCGCCCTCGTCCACCTCCAGGCGGATCACCCGGTCGATCTTGGCGCCGCGCTTGGCCAGCAGATCGTCAAGCGCTTTGGCCTGGGCCAACGTACGGGGGAAACCATCGAAGATGAAGCCGGGCGCGCCCTTCTTGGCCTCCATAGCATCTTCGATCAGCTCGATGACGATTTCGTCGGACACCAGCGCGCCGGAATCCATAATCGCCGCGACGCGTTTGCCAAGATCGGAGCCGGAGGCCCGCGCGGCGCGCAGCATGTCGCCGGTGGAAAGCTGCACGTAGCCGCGTTCGGCGACGAGCTTCTGGGCCTGCGTGCCCTTTCCGGCGCCAGGCGGGCCAAACAGGATCAGATTCATGCGCGGCCCCGCCCTTTATTTATTTGCCGCGGCCCCTCAAGCGCGTCTTCTTGATTAGGCCTTCATATTGGTGCGCCAGCAGATGCGACTGGATCTGCGTGACCGTATCCATCGTCACCGAAACCACGATCAGCAGCGAAGTGCCGCCGAGATAGAACGGCACCTTGTAATAAGAGATCAGCAATTCCGGCAGCAGGCAGACAACCGTGATGTAGGCAGCCCCGATCACCGTCAGCCGCGTCAGCACGTAATCCAGATAATCGGCCGTGCGCTTGCCTGGCCGGATACCCGGCAGGAAGCCGCCATACTTGCGCAGGTTGTCCGCCGTCTCTTCGGGGTTGAACACGATCGAGGTGTAAAAGAAGCAAAAGAAGATGATGCCGAATGCATAGATCGCCATGTGCAGCGGCTGGCCGTAGCCGATCAGCGCCATGGTCGAGAGCACCCATTGCGGCGCGTTCTGCTGCTGGCCGAGGAAGCTCATCATCGTCGTCGGCAGCATCAGCAGCGAAGACGCGAAAATCGGCGGGATAACGCCGGCGGTGTTGATCTTGAGCGGCAGGAACGAGCTTTCGCCCATGAACATCCGGTTGCCGACCTGGCGCTTGGGATATTGCACGACGAGGCGGCGCTGGCTGCGCTCGATGAACACGATGAAGAATGTAACGGCCACCGCCAGCACGCCGATGGCGAGGATGCCGACAGCCGAGAGCGCGCCCTGCTTGCCCAGGCTCAACGTCTGCATCAGCGAGCGGGGGAGTTCGGCCACGATGCCGGCGAAGATGATCAGCGACGTGCCGTTGCCGATGCCGCGGGCTGTTACCTGCTCGCCGAGCCACATCAGAAAAACCGTGCCGCCGGTCAGCGTAATAACGGTCGAGATGCGGAAGAAGATGCCCGGATCGAGCACTGTACCCTGCGAAGCCTCAAGCCCGATCGAAATCCCGTAGGATTGCACCACCGCCAGCACAACCGTCAGATAGCGGGTGTATTGATTGAGCTGCTTGCGGCCGGCTTCGCCTTCCTTTTTCAGCCGCTCGAGGCTCGGCGAGGCGGTGGACATCAACTGCACGATGATCGAGGCCGAAATGTACGGCATCACATTCAGCGCGAAGATCGCCAGGCGCTTTACCGCGCCGCCGGAGAACATGTTGAACATGCCCAGGATGCCCTGGGACTGACCGTTGAACGCGGTGGCGAAAGCCTCGGGATTGACCCCAGGCAATGGGATGAATGTGCCGAGCCGGTAAACCACCAGCGCGACAAGCGTGAACATTATCCGCTTCTGGAGTTCCGTGGCCTTGGCGAAGGACGCGAAATTGATATTGGCGGCAAGCTGCTCGGCGGCTGAGGCCATCGGGTCGAACGCTCCCTTTAGGTCGTGCTGAGGCTAGGCCTCAGCTTCCGCCTTTTTCGTGACCGGCCTGGTCACCGTGACGCTGCCGCCGGCCTTTTCCACGGCCTTGACGGCCGCCGCCGAGGCGCCCGCCACGACCAGCTTCACTTTGGTCTTCAACTCGCCTTTCGCAAGGAGACGCACGCCAGCCCATTTGCGGCGAACCAGCCCCGCCGCGACCAGGGCGTCTTCGGTAATGTCGGCCTTTGCGTCGAGCGCGCCGTCCTTCACCGCCTTTTCGATGCGGCCGATATTGATCCAGGCGAAGCGCTCGGCGTTCGGATTGTTGAAGCCCCGCTTCGGCATGCGCATGTGGATGGGCATCTGCCCACCCTCGAAGCCGTTGATCGAGACGCCGCGACGGGATTTTTGCCCCTTCACGCCGCGTCCGGCCGTCTTGCCCTTGCCCGAGCCGACACCGCGCGCCACGCGCATGCGCTTCTTGGTCGAGCCGGCTTTATCGGCGATTTCGTTGAGGCGCATTGTCTTTGTCCTACTCGCGAACTTCGATCAGGTGGGCGACGACGCGCACCATGCCGCGCACGGCGGGCGTGTCTTCCACCTTCACCATATGGCCGATACGGCGCAGGCCAAGGCCGCGCAGCGTTTCGCCCTGCACCGGCGGACGGCGCAGCGGGCTGCCCGTCTGCCAGATCTCGATGGTTTTACCGCTCTTTGCCTTGGCAGCCATGGCCTAGCCCTCCGCCGTTTCGCCGGGCGCGACCGCGCCGTCTTTGCGGCGGCTCACGATATCGGCGACCTTGAGGCCACGGCGGTTGGCGACGTGACGGGGGCTGACTTGGCCCTTCAGCGCGTCAAACGTCGCACGCACCATGTTGTAGGGGTTGGACGAGCCCTGGCTTTTGGCGACAACGTCGCCGACGCCCAGCGTTTCGAGCACGGCGCGCATCGGCCCGCCGGCAATCAGGCCGGTGCCGGGAGGGGCTGCGCGCAGCATCACCTTGCCGGCGCCCCAACGGCCGCGGCAATCGTGGTGCAGGGTGCGTCCTTCGCGAAGCGGAACGCGGATCATCGTCTTCTTGGCTTCGTCGGTCGCCTTGCGGATCGCGTCGGGCACTTCGCGCGCCTTGCCGTGACCAAAGCCCACGCGGCCCTTCTTGTCGCCGACCACGACGAGGGCTGCAAAGCCGAAGCGCTTGCCGCCCTTCACCACCGCCGCGACGCGGTTGATGGCGACGAGCTTATCGACAAATTCGTTGTCGCGATCGTCGTCGCGGCCGCGGTCACGCCCACGCCCTCTACCGCCGCCGCCATCTCTGCGTTCGTCAGCCATTACCGGCTCCTCAGAAGTTCAGACCGCCCTCGCGGGCGGCTTCGGCCAGCGCCTTGACGCGGCCGTGATAAATGTAGCCGCCGCGATCGAACACGACGTCTTTCAGACCCTTTTCCAGCGCGCGCTGGGCGATCAGCTTGCCGACGGCGCTCGCGCCATCCTTGTTGGCGCCCTTGCCGGCCTTCTTGCCGTCTTCGTCGAGCGAGGAGGCCGAAACGAGCGTCACGCCCTTCACATCGTCGATGATCTGGGCGCTGATATTCTTGTTCGAGCGGAACACCGAAAGGCGCGGCCGGCCGGACGTGCGCAGTTTCGCGCGGACGCGGGCAGCTCTGCGGTCGGATTTCTGGAGATCGGATTTCATCGCCGGCCTACTTCTTCTTGCCTTCTTTGCGCCGAAGCTGCTCGCCCGCATATTTCACGCCCTTGCCTTTGTAAGGCTCGGGCTTGCGGAACTTGCGGATTTCGGCCGCGGTCTGACCGACGGCTTGCGCGTCGATCCCTGAAATCTTGATTTCGGTGGGCTTTGGCGTTGCAATCGTGACGCCGGCCTTCGGCGTGTAAACCACGTCGTGACTAAAGCCCAATTGCAGTTGCAAGTTCTTGCCCTGCATCGCCGCACGATAGCCGACGCCGACCAGTTCTAGATTTTTCTCGAACCCTTCGGTTACGCCCTTCACATTGTTGGCCACGATCGCGCGGACCATGCCCCACATCGCGCGGGTGCGGGGATTGTCATAGCGCTGCTCGAACGTGAGGCCCTCGGCGGTTTGGACAATCTTGATGTCGTCCGGCACGCGGAAGGGAAGAGCGCCTTTCGGCCCCTTCACGTTTATGTCCTGACCGGACACGCTGACCGTCACGCCTTGCGAAACGGGGATCAGTTTTTTTCCAACGCGGCTCATCTCAGTACACCCTGCAGAGCACTTCGCCGCCGACATTGGCGGTGCGTGCGGCCGCATCGCTCATCACGCCCTTCGGCGTGGAGAGGATGGAGACGCCAAGGCCGTTGCGCACCAATCCCAGATCCTTGATCGAGGAATAGACGCGCCGGCCCGGCTTGGACACGCGGGCGATTTCCGTGATCACGGGCGCGCCCTCATAATATTTGAGCTGGATTTCCAGCTCCTTCTTGCCGTCTTTTTCAATTTCGCCGTAGCCGCGCACATAGCCTTCCTCGACGAGCACATCGAGCAGGCGGGCGCGCAGCGTGGAGGCCGGCGAAGTCACGGTGGCGCGGCCGCGCATCTGCGCGTTGCGGATGCGGGTGATGAGGTCGCCGACGGGATCGTTCAGATTCATGATCTATCCCTCACCAGCTCGACTTGACCATGCCGGGGATCTGCCCGCGCGAGGCAAGCTCGCGCAAAGCGATCCGGCTCATCCGCAGTTTGCGGTAGTACGCACGCGGGCGGCCGGTGATTTCGCAGCGATTGCGGATGCGGGTGGGGGCGGAATTGCGCGGCAGTTGCGCCAGCTTTACGCGGGCGGCGAAGCGCTCTTCCAACGGCAAGCCTTCGTCGAGCGCGGCTGCCTTCAGCCGCGCCCGGCGGCCCGCGAATTTCGCCGCGAGCTTCTTGCGCTTTTCGTTCCGCTCAACCGAACTGGTCTTCGCCATACTCTCTACTCTCCCGAATCGTTCAGGGGTGGACCCGCTTTCCGCGGATCAGTTCCTGAACGGGAAATCGAACGCGCTAAGCAGCGCTTTTGCCTCATCGTCGCTGCGTGCGGTGGTGCACACAACGATGTCCATGCCCCAGAGCTGATCGATCGTGTCGTAATCGATCTCCGGGAACACGGTGTGTTCCTTGAGCCCCATCGCGAAATTACCGCGCCCATCGAAGCTCTTGCCGTTGAGGCCGCGGAAGTCCTTTACCCGCGGCAGCGCGATATTCACGAGCCGATCGAGGAATTCGTACATCCGGTCGGCGCGCAGCGTGACCTTGGCGCCGATGCCCATGTTTTCGCGCAGCTTGAAGGCGGCGATCGACTTCTTCGACTTGGTCGACACCGGCTTTTGCCCGGCGATCGCCGTCAGCGCCGCGAGGGCGTTCTGCAGCTTCTTGGAATCGGCGACCGCTTCGCCGACGCCCATATTGATTACGACCTTCTCCACCTTCGGGATTTGCATCTCGTTGGTGTAGTTGAACTGCTCGCGCAGTTTGGCGCGCACTTCTTCGCGATAGCGCGTTTTCAGGCGCGGTTCGTACGCGGCCTCAGACATCGATCGTCACTCCCGAACGCTTGGCCACGCGGACCTTCACGCCCTTGTCATTCATCTTGAAGCCAACGCGCGTCGCCTTGCCCGATTTGGGATCGCGCAGCGCGATGTTGGACAGGTGAATCGCCGCTTCCTTCGATCTGATCCCGCCCTGGGGATCGCCCATCGAAGCCTTGGTGTGCTTTTTGACCAGGTTGATGCCTTCGACGAGCGCACGGTCTTCGCGCGGCTGCACTTCCAGCACCTTGCCCGACTTGCCCTTGTCGCGCCCGGCCAGCACGACGACGGTGTCGCCCTTCTTGATACGCGCGGCCATCATAGCACCTCCGGCGCGAGCGAGATGATCTTCATCTGGTTCTTGGCGCGCAGTTCGCGCGGCACCGGCCCGAAGATGCGCGTGCCGATCGGCTCGCCCTGATTGTTGATCAGCACGGCGGCGTTGGTATCGAAGCGGATCGTGCTGCCGTCGCGGCGCTTCAGATCCTTGCGGATGCGCACGACCACGGCCTTACGCACGTCGCCCTTCTTCACGCGGCCGCGCGGGATGGCTTCTTTCACCGACACGACGATGATGTCGCCAACCGTCGCATAGCGGCGTTTGGACCCGCCCAGCACCTTGATGCACATGACGCGTTTGGCGCCGGAATTATCGGCGACATCGAGATTGCTCTGCATCTGGATCATGGCGATCCTGGTCCTTCAAATCCTGAACGGGCGAGCCCGTTAAACTTCTACTTTGCCGACGACTTCCCAGCGCTTGAGCTTGGATTTCGGCGGGCATTCCTGAATTGCAACGACATCGCCCGGGTGAAAGGCGTTGGCCTCGTCATGGGCGTGGTAGCGCTTGGAGCGGCGCACGGTCTTCTTCAGCACCGGGTGCAAAAAGGTGCGCTCGACGCGGACGACGATCGTCTTCGCGCCCTTGTCGCTCACCACTTCGCCGGTCATCACACGCCGCGGCATAGCTTAACCCTTCTTCGCTTTGGTCTTCTCGCCCAGCACGGTCATCACGCGCGCGACATCGCGGCGGACATCGCGCATACGCGAGGGATTGGCCAATTGGCCGGTGGCCTGCTGGAAGCGCAGGTTGAACTGCTCTTTCTTCAGATCGGTGAGTTCAGCTTTAAGGCTGGCCTCGTCCTTTGAACGGATGTCCCCGGCCTTCATCAGAGCCCCTCCACGCGCGCGACGATCTTGGTGCGGATCGGCAGCTTGGCGGCGCCAAGACGCAGGCTTTCGCGCGCAACCGTCTCGGGCACGCCATCGACCTCGAACATGATCCGGCCGGGGGCCACGCGCGCGGCCCAGAATTCCGGCGCGCCCTTGCCTTTGCCCATCCGCACTTCGATCGGCTTTTTTGAAACCGGCACGTCCGGGAAAATGCGAATCCACACTTTGCCCTGGCGTTTCATTTCGCGGGTGATCGCGCGGCGGGCCGCTTCGATCTGGCGGGCGGTAACGCGTTCCGGCTCAAGCGCCTTGAGGCCAAAGGCGCCGAAATCGAGTTTCGTCGCGGCTTTGGAATTGCCGTGAATGCGGCCTTTGAAGGCGCGCCGGAACTTGGTTTTTTTCGGCTGCAACATTGTTCTTAGCCCTCAACCGGGGCGTCAGAATCGCCCTCGCCGCCGCGGCGGCCACGACGGCCGCGCGGGCCGCGATCTTCACGCGGCGGACGGCGCTCGCCTTCGCCCGGACGGTCACGGTCGCGGCGCTCGCGCTGCTCTCCGCTTTCGGCCAGGCGCTTGTCTTGCGCCATTGGATCGTGTTCGAGAATTTCGCCCTTAAAAATCCACACCTTCACGCCGATCCGGCCATAGGCGGTGTGGGCTTCGGCAGTGCCGTAATCGACATCGGCGCGCAGCGTATGCAGCGGCACGCGGCCTTCGCGATACCATTCCATGCGCGCAATTTCCGCCCCGCCCAGGCGGCCGGAAACGTTCACGCGGATGCCTTGCCCGCCCAGACGCATGGTCGATTGCATCGCGCGCTTCATCGCGCGGCGGAACGCAACCCGGCGCTCAAGCTGCTGGGCGATGCCTTCGGCGACGAGCGTGGCGTCCGTTTCCGGCTTGCGCACTTCGACGAGGTTCAGGAACACTTCTACGCCCGGCGCCATGACTGAAAGGTCCTTGCGGAGCTTTTCGATGTCAGCGCCTTTCTTGCCGATCACGACGCCCGGCTTGGCGGTGTAGATCGTCACGCGGCACTTTTTGTGCGGCCGCTCGATCACGATCCGCGAAATACCCGCTTGCGCCAGGCGCTCACGCAGGACTTTGCGGATCTTGATGTCTTCGTGCAGCAGCTTGCCGTATTCGCCGGTATTTGCGTACCAGCGGCTGTCCCACGTGCGGTTGACGCCAAGGCGCAGACCGATCGGATTGACTTTCTGACCCATCAGGCGGCCTCCGCCTCGGCCGCTGTGCGGACGACAATGGTTATTTGCGAAAACGGCTTTTCGATCCGCATGCCGCGACCGCGGGCGCGCGTAACCGAACGCTTCATCACCAGGTTCTTGCCCACGTGGGCCTGAGCGACGACCAGAGTGTCGATATCCAGATTGTGGTTGTTCTCAGCGTTGGCGATCGCCGATTGCAGGCACTTGCGCACATCCTTGGAGATGCGCTTGCGCGAAAATTCGAGTTCGTTGAGCGCGCGCTCGGCCTTCAGCCCGCGGATCGACTGGGCCACGAGGTTCAGTTTTTGCGGGCTTACGCGCAGCATCTTCAGCACGGCGCGCGCTTCGTTTTCGGCCCGGCTAGGAGGAGCTTTCTTCTTGCTCATCGCTATTTCCTCTTCACCTTCTTGTCCGTGCCGTGGCCGGTGTAGGTGCGCGTAGGCGCGAACTCGCCCAGCTTGTGGCCGACCATGTCTTCGCTGACCGCGACGGGAATGAAGTTCTTGCCGTTATGGACGTTGAAGGTGAGGCCGACGAATTGCGGCATGATCGTCGAGCGGCGGGCCCAGGTCTTGATCGCTTCGCGGCGACCGCCTTGGCTGGCCTTCTCGGCCTTCTTGATCAGATAGCCATCGACGAATGGGCCTTTCCATGTAGCGCGCGGCATTATTTCTGCCCCCGCTGCTTCAGCGCCAGGATCGAAAGCTCACGCAGGCCGAGGTCGGGCAGATCGACTTCGATCGGCTGGGTGTTGCGCGAACGCAGAACCTTGGCCGGCTTGAGGCCGGGAACCAGGATGCCTTCGGGAAATGCAAACGCTTGTTGCATGGGTCTAGCTCTTCTTCGCGTGGCGACGACGGATGATGAGGCGATCTGAGGGCTTGGTCTTGCGGGTCTTGGGGCCGCGGGTTTTCTTGCCCCAGGGGGTGACCGGGTGACGGCCGCCGGAGGTCTTGCCTTCGCCGCCGCCATGCGGGTGATCGACCGGGTTCATCGCCACGCCGCGCACGCTGGGCTGCTTGCCCATGTGCCGCGATCGGCCGGCCTTGCCCCAGTTCTCGTTCATGTTGTCGGGATTGGAGACGGCGCCGATCGTGGCCATGCAAGTGTCCGGCACCATCCGCACTTCGCCGCTCATCATGCGCAACTGGGCATAGCCCGTGTCGCGGCCGACGACCTGGGCGTAGCTGCCCGCGGCGCGCGCCATCTGCGCGCCTTTCAGCGGCTTCAGTTCGACATTGTGCACAATCGTGCCGACCGGAATCGCCTTCAGCGGCATCGCGTTGCCGGGCTTTACGTCCACGCGGTCGTTGGCGATTACTTCGTCGCCCGCCTTCACGCGTTGCGGCGCGATGATATAGGCCAGTTCGCCGTCGCTGTACTTGATCAGCGCCAGGAACGCCGTGCGGTTCGGATCGTATTCGAGGCGCTGGACGATCGCCGGCACGCCCCATTTGCGGCGCTTGAAATCGACAATACGGTACGTGCGCTTGTGTCCGCCGGCATGGCGGAACGCCGTGACGCGGCCGACATTGTTGCGCCCGCCGCTTTTGGTCAGCCCCTCGGTCAGCGTTTTGACCGGCTTGCCCTTGTAGAGTTCCTTGCGGTCGACGATCACCAACTGGCGGCGTCCGGGCGAGGTCGGGCGGAACGTGCGTAAAGCCATCTTAGAGCCCCGTCGTCACGTCGATCGTGTCGCCGTCGCGCAGCGTTACGATCGCTTTTTTGATGTCTGAGCGCTTGCCGCGCACGCCGCGGAATACCTTGCTCTTGCCCTTCTGGCGGATCGTGTTGACGCTCACGACCTTCACCTTGAAGAGCTTCTCAACGGCGGCCTTGATCTCGTCCTTCGTCGCCGTAAGCGGCGTCTTGAACACGACCTTGTTCTGCTCGGAAAGCACGGTGGCCTTTTCGGTGATCAGCGGGGCGATCAGCGTGTCATAGGGGCTGGGCATCACGCGGCCTCTTGCTTAGTAGCGCTTGGGGCTTTGAAGCGGGCCTCGATCGCGTCCACCGCGCTCTTGGTGAGCACGAGGTGATTGCGGCGCAGCACGTCATAAACGTTAAGGCCGGCGCTCGGCAGCACATCGAGGTTGGGAATATTGCGGGCGGCGCGGGCGAGGTTTTCACTTACCTCGGCGCCGGCGATGATCAGCGCGTTATCGATATTCATCTTTCCAAGGGCGGCTTTCAGTTCCGAGGTCTTGCCCTTCTTGAGTTCGGCTTCCTCGATCACGATCAGCGTCTTGGTGCCGGCCTTGGCCGAGAGCGCGTGCTTCAGCGCCATGGCGCGCACTTTTTTCGGCAGGGAGTGCGTATAATCGCGCGGGTGGATGGCGTGGGCCATGCCGCCGCCGCGGAAGATCGGGGCGTTCGCCGAGCCGTGACGGGCCTGGCCTGTGCCCTTTTGCTTGTAGAGCTTGGAATGGCTGCGGTTCACTTCCGAACGCGTCTGCGCGTGGTGCGTGCCAGCGCGGCGCTTGGCGAGTTGATATTTCACCATGCGCTGGAGGATATCGGCGCGAATTTCGGTGATGCCGAAAATCTCGTCGCTCACATCGATCGAGCCTGAGGCTTTCTTCGCGCCGCCTAGAGTGTGGACATCGAGCTTCATACGCTGGCCCCCTCGGCGGCCGCTGGTTGCTTGAAGGCGGCGGGGACGGGCAGGCCTTCCGGCTTCTTGCCCTTCGTCGCGTCGCGCACTTCAACCCAGGAATTCTTCGCGCCCGGAACGGCGCCCTTGATGAAGATCAGGCCGCGCTCGGCGTCCACCCGCACCACTTCCAGCATCTGCGTGGTCACGCGCTCAACGCCGAGATGGCCGGCCATCTTCTTGTTCTTGAACACCTTGCCGGGATCCTGACGCTGGCCGGTGGAGCCGTGGCTGCGGTGGCTGACCGACACGCCGTGGGTGGCGCGCAGGCCGCCGAAATTCCAGCGCTTCATCGCGCCGGCAAAGCCCTTGCCGATGGTCGTGCCCGACACATCGACCTTCTGGCCGACGATGAAATGATCCGCCGTGAGTTCAGCGCCGATCGGCGGCAATTGGTCGGTGCGGAATTCCATCAGTTTGGCGCGCGGCGCGACGTTTGTTTTCGCGAAATGCCCGCGCTCGGCCTTGTTCATGCGCTTCACCTTCGGCGTGCCGGCGCCGAGTTGAACGGCGTCGTAGCCGTCCTTCTCCTTGGTGCGATGCGCAACAACGGTGAGGTTTTCGAGCTTCAGCACGGTGCAGGGAATCTGTGCGCCGTCGGCGGCGAAGACCTGCATCATGCCAACTTTCTTGGCGAGCAGGCCGGTGCGGGGGTTATTCGTGGCGACCATCGGACTAGCCCAGAACCTGGATTTGGACATCGACGCCGGCGGACAGGTCCAGCTTCATCAGCGCATCGACGGTTTGGGGCGTGGGATCGACGATATCGAGAACGCGCTTGTGGGTGCGGATTTCGAACTGCTCGCGGGATTTCTTGTCGATATGGGGCGAGCGGTTGACGGTGAACTTTTCAAAGCGCGTCGGCAGCGGGATCGGGCCGCGTACCTGCGCGCCGGTCCGTTTGGCCGTGTTGACAATCTCGCGCGTCGATAGGTCGAGCGTTCGGTGATCGAAGGCTTTCAGCCTGATCCGGATGTTTTGCGTATTCATTCGCTCACTCACCACGCGCGCGGACGGACCGCTTGCCCCAAAAGCCAAGACGTTCCGCAAAATGGCGACAGGCGGCGGGGCGGGCTCTCCGCCCCACCTGAGCGCTGACCCCGAAACCGGGGCTATATCGACCGATCTTGCGAACCGCGTCTAAGCCATGGGCTTACGGCCGGTCCATCAAAGAGGGCGTGGGATACAGGCCCGGTGATTCAAGGTCAAGCCGCCTTTCCCCCGTGAAGCGACCAAATTTGCGCAGCCTGCAGGCTGCCGCCGGTCGGGCTGGGGATATTCACGGTTGCGTCATTTGCCTCCCGCAAGGGGCGTTACCCGCTCGCCTGATCTGGATGCAGAGGAATTTCTCGGCGATAAACCCCCCTCAATAACGGCCTGCACGCAGGCGCCGCACACCGCGACGGATTGAACCGGTCGCTTTCGGGGGAGAACAAGGATGAGCGCCAGTCTGTCACACATCATCGGAACGACACTGAGGCGATCAGCGGGGCTCGCGCTTTGTCTGGGCCTGCTCACCGCGCCGGCGCTCGCCGAGCCGGAACTCAATCTGAAGGGAGTGATCGACTTTCACGTCCACAGCGGACCAGACAGTGTGAACCGCTCTATCGATGCCGACGATTTGGCGCGCCTCGCGAAAAAGAACGGTATGCGCGGGTTGGTGCTGAAGAACCATTTCGAGTCGACAGCCACCCTCGCCTACATGGTTCGCAAAGAGGTGCCGGGAATAGAAATCTTTGGCGGCATCACCATGGATACCTCCAACGGCGGAATTAATATCGAAGCCGTAAAGCGCATGCTTCTGCTCAAGGGCGGCTGGGGAAGGATCGTTTGGCTGCCGACGCAAAACGCCGAGAACGACGCGAAATCACGTAAGGAGCCGACCCCCACCGTTCCGGTGTCTAGAGACGGAAAATTACTCCCGAATGTGCTGGAACTGATCGACTTCATCGCCCAGCATCCTGATGTGGTGCTCGAAACCGGGCATGTCTCCGCCGAGGAAGTCCTGCTCGTCACCCGCGCCGCGAAAGAGCGTGGGGTCAAGCACGTCGTGGTCACCCACGCGATGTACTACCTGGAAAACATGACGATCCCGCAGATGAAGCAGGCTGCGGCGGACGGGGCGTTCATCGAATTTGACGCCGACGGTCCGATGGTTGGGCCGCAGCCCCGGCGCACGATGGCCGAATACGCCGAGGCGATCCGCCAGATCGGTCCCCAGTACTGTCTGCTGGCGACGAACTTCGGCACCATCCACAACCCGCCGTTCCCGCTGCACCCCCAAGGCATGCTCGATTTTATGAACGCGCTGCACAAGGAAGGGCTTTCGGTGGCGGACATCAACCTGATGGCCAAGACGAACACCGCACTGGCTTTGGGACTTAAGCCTTAGGAGCGGGGCCCGCTGAGCGATCGAGGCCACGCGGCGCGCTGTCCGCGGAAAACTACTTTCAGGGGAGAGCCAGATGCACGCGAATTTGACCGGCACGGTAGCAAGAGTGAAACGCTCGATTTGGCTCTCCATTTGCCTATGCCTCCTGGGAACACCCGCATTCGCCGAGCCGGAGATCAACCTCAAGGGCGTCATCGATTTCCACGTCCATAGCGGCCCTGACAGCACGCCGCGGACGATCGACGCCGACGATCTGGCGCGCTTGGCCAAAAAGAGCGGGATGCGCGGTCTGGTGCTGAAGAACCATTTCGAGCCGACGGTCGATGTCGCCTACCTCGTGCGCAAGCAGACGCCAGGGCTGGAGGTGTTTGGCGGCATCACGATGGATTTGAGCAATGGCGGGATCAACATCGAAGCCGTGAAGCGCATGGCCTTGGTGAAGGGCGGCTATGGACGCATCGTATGGCTGCCGACGCAGAACGCGGAGAACGATGCGTCGCACAGAAGCGAAACCGCCGTCGTTCCGGTAGCCAGAGACGGCAAGCTGCTGCCAAACGTTCTGGAGCTGATCGATTTCATCGCGAAAAATCCCGATCTGGTGCTCGAAACCGGACACATCTCCGCCGACGAAATTTTACTCGTCACTCGCGCCGCCAAAGAGCGCGGCGTAAAGCACGTCGTGGTCACCCACGCGATGTACTTCCTCGAAAACATGACGATCCCGCAGATGCAGCAGGCCGCGAGAGACGGCGCGCTCATAGAGTTCGACGCCGACGGCCCGTTCTCCGGGCCCCAGCCGCGGCGCACGATGGCTGAATACGCCGAAGCGATACGCCAGATTGGCGCCGAGCACTGCATCCTGGCGACGAATTATGGCTCAGTCCACAAACCGCCCTTCCCCATGCACCCGCAAGGCATGCTGAATTTTATGAACGCCCTGTACAAGGAAGGCATCTCGGTCGCTGACATCAACCTGATGGCCAAGACCAATCCGGCGCTGGCTTTGGGGCTTAAGCCATAAGCGCGGGGACCCCGCCAAAAAGAAAAAGGCCGCCCATAGGGGCGGCCTTTTGCTTGGCTTTGACCGGCTTTAGTCGAGGATTTTGGCCACGACGCCGGCGCCGACGGTGCGGCCGCCTTCACGGATGGCGAAGCGCAGCTTCTCTTCCATGGCGATCGGCACGATCAGGTGCACTTCCATCGCAACGTTGTCGCCCGGCATCACCATTTCCGTGCCCTGCGGCAGGTGCACGATGCCGGTCACGTCGGTGGTGCGGAAGTAGAACTGCGGGCGATAGTTCGTGAAGAACGGCGTGTGACGGCCGCCTTCTTCCTTGGTGAGGATGTAGGCCTCGGCCTTGAACTTGGTGTGCGGCTTCACCGAACCCGGCTTGCACAGCACCTGGCCGCGCTCGACTTCCTCGCGCTTGGTGCCGCGCAGAAGGCAGCCGACGTTGTCGCCCGCCTCGCCCTGATCAAGCAGTTTGCGGAACATCTCGACGCCGGTGACGACCGTCTTCTGCGTCGGACGAATGCCGACGATCTCGACCTCCTCGCCGACCTTGATGGTGCCGCGCTCGACGCGGCCCGTGCCGACCGTGCCGCGGCCCTTGATGGCGAAGACGTCTTCGACGGGCATGAGGAAGGGCTTGTCG
>DASZPV010000069.1:0-10712 GCA_035549875.1 Caulobacterales bacterium | reverse complement strand
GCATCCGCCAGCACGCGGCTGATCGGGTATTCCATGGCGAAGCCGTTGCCGCCGTGGATTTGCAGGGCGTTGTCGGCCGCGGCCCAGGCGACGCGGGCGGCGAGCAGCTTGGCCATGCCGGCTTCGAGATCGCAGCGTTTGCCGGAATCTTTCTGCCGCGCGGCGAAATAGGTGATCTGGCGCGACGCGGCGATTTCGGCGGCCATCATCACCAGTTTGTTGGATACGCGCGGAAATGCGAACAACTCCTGGCCGAATTGCTTGCGCTCGTGGGCGTATTTCAGGCCCAGTTCCAGCGCGCATTGCGCCACGCCGATGGCGCGCGCGGCGGTCTGGATGCGCGCGCTTTCAAACGTCGCCATTAATTGCTTGAAGCCCTGGCCTTCGACGCCGCCGAGCAGATTGGCGGCGGGCACGGTGAAGCCGTCGAAGCCGATCTCGTATTCCTTCATGCCGCGATAGCCGATCACTTCGATCTCGCCGCCGGACATGCCGGGCGCGGGGAACGGGTTCGCGTCATCGCCGCGCGGCTTTTCCGCCAGCAGCATGGAAAGGCCGCGGTGATCGGTTGACGCGGCATCGGTGCGCGTCAGCAGCGTCATCACATCGGCGCGGGCTGCGTGCGTGATCCAGGTCTTGGCGCCGGTGACCAGATAATTATCGCCGGCGCGCACGGCCTTGGTGCGCAGCGCGCCGAGATCGGAGCCGGTGTTCGGCTCGGTGAACACAGCCGTCGGCAGCATTTCGCCGGACGCGATCAGCGGCAAATAATAATCCTTCTGCGCGCTCGTGCCGCCAATCAGGATCAGTTCGGCGGCGATTTCCGAACGCGTGCCGAGGCTGCCGACGCCGATATAGCCGCGCGTCAATTCCTCCGACACGACGACCATCGCCGTCTTGCCCATGCCGGCGCCGCCGAATTCCTCCGGGATGGTGAGGCCGAACACGCCGAGTTCGGCCATGTGCTGGACGACCTCCATCGGGATGAACTCATCCTTCAAGTGCCAGTCATGCGCGAACGGAACCACTTCCGTGTCGGCGAATTTGCGGAACGTGTCGCGCACCATATCGAGGTCTTCGTCGAGGCCGGTCTCCTCGACCGTCGCCTTGCCCTGCGCGGCGGCGAGTAGCTCCGTGAGGCGCGCCTTCACGGCATTGTCGGCGCCGGCTTCGATCAACGCCTTGACCGCCGGATCGGCGGCAAGCTTTTCGCCGCTAAGCCCGAAATCGCCGGGCCGCGCCGTCTCGCCCTGGTTCATCGGCACGCCGCCGATCAATTGCGCGAGATATTCGGCGAACAGAAATTGCGTCAGCAGCCGCTCGGTCTCGCCGGCCTTGCCCTCCGCTTGCAGGCGCAAGAGCCAGGCGGCCATCTGCTTCAACGTCTCGGCGTAAGTCGCCAGCCAGGCAAAACCGTGCGCCGCGTGCTGTTCGACATCGATCAATTTGCGATCGACCTTGCCGCCGGGCGCGACCCGTTTTGCGATCGCCGCCCTGGCGTTGGCGACGTAAGCGTCAGCCGCTGAAACCGCCGCCGGCAGCAAAGCGGCCAGATCGAGCGGCGGGGACGAGGCTTTGGCGGCGGCGAGGCTCATGGGTGCGGCTCTTGTTGCAGGTGCGAAAGGCTAGCCCAGCGAGAGACAGGAGCCAATCGGCAAGCGCCCTATGCAAGCGTATTGCCCATATTTCATCCTCCGATCGCGGCCCCGCGGTCGCAGCGCGCGCATCGGCATGGTAGGTTGACCCATGAAGCCGACGAAGAAATCCGATCGAAAGGACGGCGCGGCAGAAACGGCGCGCGCCGATGGCGGCGTCGCGCCGTTCGATCCGTTCGCATCGTTTTCGGAATGGGCAAGCGAAGCTGATGAGGAAGCCTATGGCTGCCTGTCAGAAGATTGCCCGCCTAACGGCGAAAGCGTCTAGCTCCGCCACCTGAGCGTCGTCGGCTCAAGCGGGTTGACGAAGGCACGGCCTTCGGCGCGGCTGGCGATCCATTCGCGCTTGAGCTTGTGGTACCATTTGGCCTGCGTGTCGCTGTCGTCGATCCAGAGCAAGGCCGGATCGCGGGCGAGACCCTCCTTTTGCAGGTTCACCATCGCCCCGTCCTGACGCAGGAACGCGCGCGCGGCGGCGGCGACGAAGGGCTTAGCGAGGCTGAGCAGCGCGTTGTTCCAGTAGAACACTTGCGTGATCTGCGTGCGCTTTTCGTCCAGCGGCGTGAGGCATGTGAGCGCCAGCACGCGCGTCTTGCCGGCGCGGATATCTTCCCAGCGTATGCATGGCAGGCGGAACGTGATCTCGGTTTCCGGCGCGCCGCCTAGAACATTGTAGGCATAGGAATTGCCGGACGGTTTGTGCCGCACCATGGCAAAGCCCATCTCGCGCGGCTCGAATTGCTTGGCCTTGTCGCGCAGATCGTGGCGGCCGCGCCACCACCATTGGGCATGCACGTAGGGCCCGTGCGCCGGGTCCATGAGGCCGACGACGGCGTGATCGACATGAGCGTCGAACACCATGCGATCGACCAGTTTGGGCGAGCCGCCCGCGGCAAGCGCCGAGAAATCCGGCGGCGGCAAAGCCGGCGCCTCGGCGCGCGGATTGGCAGGAATATAAAGCCAGATCAGGCCGGCCTGTTCGTGCGCGAAAAACCGCTGCACGCGGATGCGGGCGGGATCGAGGTCCTGCCCTTCCATCAGGGATGGGATCGCCGCGCAGGCGCCGTCGGTGCGGAAGCGCCAGCCGTGATAGGGGCACTCGACGGCCTGACCGCCGCCCTCCTCGACGATCCTGCCCGCCGAAAGCGGCGCGGCGCGGTGCGGGCAAATATCGCGCAGGGCGAATATCGTTCCGGCCTTGTCGCGGCCGAGCACGATCGGTTCATTCAGCAGCAGCTTGCGGACCAGCTTGCCCGGCCGCACTTCGCTCGACAGGGCGACGAAATACCAAAGATCGCGAAGCAAGTCCGACATCGGCCCGCCTGATACATGAGCGGCCCCGCCGCACAAAGCGCTGACGCTTAGCCGTGCGGCCTCAACCAGTAAGGCCCAGCAGCGCCGAAGCGCCCCAGAGGCCCGCCGCGCCGATGGCGAAGATTCCCGCAAAGCTCGCCAGCGCGCCGGCCAGATAGACGACGCGGGTTCCGTGGGCGCACCGGCCCGTCGCCATGTTTATGAGAAACCGGAACATCGCCACGGTCGCCGTGCATATGAGCACGAACGCGATCAGCATGATCGCTGCGGCGCCAAGAGCGGGAATAAGCGTCAATATCGTCTCCGCCCTGCAAGGATGGCCGGCGCTTTGCGCTCGGCAATCAGCGACCCTCGCTTGGCGAAACTAGCAAATTATTTCGCCTGGATTGTGACCGAGAACGTGTCCGCCGCCGGCTGGTTCGTTTCCCACGGCCGGCGCTGTTCGAATTTCAGCACGCCGGTCCCGGCCCGCTGAACGACGAACGTGGTCACTTCCCAATGATTGCCGCCGGCAAATCCAGGCTGCTTTTGGGCCTTGGTCGTCGGCCCGCCGGTCGTGCCGGTTTCTTTCAGGAAGTCGGGCGTTGAGGACGGTTTCCAGAGGTAGCCCGCGGTCGGCACGCCGACCAATTCCACGGCGAATGATGAGCCGACCGCTACGGCAACCGTCTTGCCGTTATCGGCGGCGGTGACATGGACGCTCGCGCCGGCGTGCGGCGCCGGCAAGGCGCCCGCCGCGCCCTTGCATGCGCATCCCGCCGCCATCGCCAAAGCCGCAAGCGGCAAGAAAAATCTGGTGCGCATAAACGACCCCTTGTGCGCCTGAGATTTGGGCGGTTCGACGGCCCGCCGTCAACCTCTAGCCTCTGGCGCACGATTGGCGCTCGCGCTAACCATTGGCAAAACACGATCCATCGCGGATTTTCGCCGTTGGGAGGCGGTTACATGGCTCAGGCTGAAACGGCCGCTCCGGCGGCGCCGGCCACGTCAGGCGCAGTCGCCGCGATCGCGATCTGCTTCCTGGTGGCGGTGCTGGAAGGCTTCGACATCCAGGCGATCGGCCTCGTAAACAAGGCGCTCGGCGCGGAGATCGGGCTTTCTCCAATTCAAAGCGGCTGGGTTCTGGCGGCGTCTAATATCGGCCTGGTGCCCGGCGCGGCGTTGGGCGGCTGGCTAGCCGACCGCATCGGCCGCAAGCCGGTGTTCATACTCTCCGTCCTGACGTTCGGCGTGTTCACATTCGCAACCGCGGCGACGAGCAATTACTGGCCCCTTCTGGCCGTGCGCTTCCTGACCGGTTTCGGTTTCGGCGCCGCCCTGCCGAACATCATGGCGATCGCCGCGGAAATCAGCCGCCCCGACAGGCGCGCTTCGACCGCGACGATGATGTTCTGCGGCATGCCGCTAGGCGGCGCCGCTTCGGCGATCTTCATCGCCAACCTGCCGCCGAATACCGATTGGCGCGTCATTTTCTATGTCGGCGGGACCATTCCTCTGGTCTTCGCCCTGCTGATCTGGCTTGGCCTCAACGAAACCCGGCGCGCCAGCGCCCGCAACGAAGCCAAACCAATGAGCACGGTCAAGGCGCTGTTCGGCGAAGACCGCGCCCGTTCGACGCTGCTGCTTTGGATCACCTTTTTCCCGACGCTGATGATCCTTTACATGCTGCTGAACTGGCTGCCGGCGCTGGTCGCCGACAAGGGCTTCGCCAAGCCGCTGGACCTGGTTGTCGGCGGCCTCAAGATCGGGGTGAACGCCTCCTTCACGTTCAACCTCGCCAGCGTCGCCGGCGCGCTGCTGCTGGGCCAGATCATCGACCGCATCGGCTTCCGCTGGCCGACGATCCTCTGTTACGCCAGCGTGCTGTGCGCGTTGATCGGCCTCGCCAAAGCCACCGCGCTCGCGCCCGTGCTTGTCTATGCGGGGATCGCCGGTTTCTTCATTCTCGGCGCGCAATACGCGCTCTACGGGGTGGCCGCTTCGTTTTATCCCGCTGCGATCCGCGGCATCGGTTCTGGCGCGACCACCGCCATCGGCCGGTGCGGCGCGATCGTCGGGCCGCTGCTGGCGGGCGAATTGCGGCAGGCCGGCTTCAGCCCGGAGCGGACGATTCTGGCGCTTGCGCCCGCCGCCGTGGCGGCCGGCATCGCAGTGTTCATGCTGAGCTTCAGGCCGCAAGCCAAGGATTAGCCGTTCGCGCGCGCGGCAAAGCTATCGGGCGCGCAATTGGACATAATTCATGCCTGGGGGCGGCCAGCGCCCTTGCCCGCGCGCGCCGGAGGGCCGATGAACCGGCGGGGCGCGATTTCTTCTTCAGCGTCGATGGGGGGCAACGACAGGTGAAAATCCTTCTCGTCTCCGACCTGCATTATGCGCTGAAGCAATATGATTGGACGGCCGCGGCGGGCGCCGATTTCGACGTGGTGGTGATCGCCGGCGATCACCTGGACATCGCGGGCCAACTCGACGGCGCGGTCCAGATCGTGGTGATCCTGAACTATCTCAAGCGCATGGCGGCGCGCGCCAAGGTGATCGTGTCGTCCGGCAATCACGATCTCGATCGCCGCGACGAGACCGGAGAGAAGATCGCGTCCTGGATGGACCGCGTGCGCGCGCTCGGCATCCCGACCGATGGCGACAGCATCGCCTATGGCGGCACGCTGGTGACCGTCTGCAAATGGTGGGACGGGCCGGAAGCCAAAGAAGCCGTAAGGGCGCAGATCGAACGCGACGCGGCGGCGGCGAAGGATGCGTGGATCTGGGTCTATCACGCCCCGCCCGAGGGCTCGCCGACAAGCTGGAACGGCAAGCAATTCTTCGGCGATTCAGACCTCACCGGCTGGATCGAACGCTACAAGCCCGACATCGTGCTCTGCGGCCACATCCACCAGGCGCCATTCCGCGGCGGCTCGTGGGCCGACCGCATCGGGGCGACCTGGGTGTTCAATTCCGGCCGGCAGATCGGGCCGACGCCGGCGCACGTCATTATCGATACGGTGGCGCGGGAAGCGGCGTGGTTTTCCATGGCCGGCCCCGAACTCGTGCGCCTGGATGCGCCGCTGGAGCGCCCCTTCGCCTCACTCGAGGAAATGCCCGCCTGGCTTGCGCCTACATCTCCGGGTCGTCCCGATCCGAACCCGGCGTGAATTCGCGCCGCTGTTCGTGCAGCAGGCTTTCGAGGATTTCATCGACCATGCCGAGATGGTTGGCCTGATCTTCAAACTGGCGCTTGATGTCCATCAGATAGGTGGTCACGCCGTTCAGCCGCTGGGCCAGAACCTGCGCCAGCAGGAATGAAATCTCCGGATGCGATTTAAGGAACGCCTCGCCGCCCTCGGCGACATAGGCCGAACACGGCGTCACCGCCCGCACCGTGGCCATGTGCGGGGCATGCAGCAGCGCCGACATATCGCCGAAAATAGCGCCCCGATCGGACACCAGATTGATCTGGAAATCGCCCTTCACGACCTCCACCGCGCCATGCAGCAAAACGTAGACCTTGCCGGAAGAAGCACCCTCGGCCAGCAGGATATCGCCCGGCTTGAACGAAACCGTCGGCAGGCCAGTGCAGAGATCGGCGATGGTGGGCATTAACCCAGCGCCTGCCCGGCCTCGATTACGTCTTCCAGCGTGCGCAGGCCGGTGCGCGGGGCGGTGACGAGGACGGCCATGTTGCCGGGCTGGTGGGTGTTATCGAGCATCTTTTCGTGCGCTTCGGGGATTTGCTCCCAGGCGAACACTTCGCTCATGCCCGGATCGATGCGCCGGTCGATCACCAGCTTGTTGGCGGCGGAGGCCTGTTTCAGATGCGCAAAATGGCTGCCCTGCAGGCGCTTCTGGCGCATCCATAAAATCCGCGCGTCGAGCGTGAGATTGAAGCCGCTGGTGCCGGCGCAGATCACTACCATGCCGCCGCGCTTGACCACGAACATCGACACCGGGACCGTCGCTTCACCCGGATGCTCAAACACGATATCGACGTCCTTGCCGCCGGTGATCTCCCAGATCGCTTTGCCGAACTTGCGGCATTCTTTCATGTAATCGGTGAATTCGGGGCCGTTGACCTTCGGCAATTGGCCCCAACAGTTGAAGTCCTTGCGGTTGATCACGCCCTTCGCGCCCATCGACAGGACGTAATCGCGCTTGGAATTATCCGAGATTACGCCGATCGCATTGGCGCCGGAAACGGCGCAAAGCTGCACCGCGAACACGCCCAGCCCGCCGGATGCGCCCCAGACCAGCACGTTATCGCCAGGCTTGAGCACATGCGGCTCATGGCCGAACAGCATGCGGTAGGCGGTGGCGAGCGTCAGCGTGTAGCAGGCGCATTCTTCCCAGGTGAGGTGCTTGGGCCGGGCCATGAGCTGGCGCGCCTGCACGCGGCAAAATTGCGCGAACGAGCCATCCGGCGTTTCGTAGCCCCAGATGCGCTGGGACGTCGAATACATCGGGTCGCCGCCGTTGCATTCCTCGTCGTCGCCATCGTCCTGATTGCAATGGATGACGACCTCGTCGCCCGGCTTCCAGCGCTTCACCTTCGAGCCCACAGCCCAGACGATGCCGGAGGCATCCGAGCCCGCGATGTGGTAGGGCTGCTTGTGCCCGTCGAGCGGGGAAATCGGCTGGCCGAGCGCGGCCCAGATTCCATTATAGTTCACGCCCGCCGCCATCACGAGCACGAGCGCTTCGTCCTCCCCGATCGCCGGCGTCGGCAAAACTTCGAGCTGCATGGCGACCTTCGGCCGGCCGTGGCGCTCCTTGCGGATCGCCCAGGCGTACATGGTCTTGGGCACGTGATAGGCCGGCGGCAGTTCGCCGACCTCGTAAAGGTCTTTCACCGCTGAAAGACTTTCCTTCTTCGATGCCGCCATGGACGCGCCTCCAGCAGCCGATCCTGCGCATTTTTGCTGCACCGCGCAATGGACCATGTCGCACTTGCGAAGGCCGGCTAGTTTTTAGGCAACGACGGCGCGACTAATGCGGCGGCGGCGCCTTTTCTCCGGCCTCGATGGCGACCGCCAGATGGTCGGTCGCGTAGGGGCAGTTGTAGTGCTGGCTGCGGGCGCAGTTGGGGTTTTTTCCTGCGGGCCCGGCGCCACGGCGCCGAGCGTTGCGACGCCGGGCGATCACAAGTGGCAAGGCGATGCGGTTCATGGTGCGAAGATGGCGCGCCAAGCGCGCATGTCAACGCACGCCCTGTTTCGGGTTAAACGTTCCGGCATGGGCAAATTCCGCCAGCCTCTTCTCTACGCCATCGTCATCGGCTTCGTGGCGATCAGCGCCTTTCTGATCGCGAACGGCGAGGTTCTAGGCGGCGCGATGGGGCTTTGCTTTTTCGGCGGCTGCGGGATCGTGTTTCTGGCCGAGCCTGCTGGCGTGTTCGGCCGCAAGGCCGCCGCCGCACGCCGCGCTACTGACGCGGGCGCCGTGCGGTTCGGATTCAATCGTCCGCATTTGGCCGTCATGGCGCTTGGCGCCGTGCTGATGGGCGCGGGCGCAGGACTCATGGGTTTGCTCAGCGCGCCGAAATGGTTCGCCTGGCCCGCAGGAGCATTGGCGCTGACTGGAGCGCTGATGCTGGCATGGCGTGCATTCGATAGCCGGCCCGTGGTGACGATTGACGCGACGGGTTTTTTCGACCGCCGCATCCTGCACGCGCCGTTACGCTGGGAGCATGCCGCTGCGATCAGCTTCACGGACACTTTCGGCCTGCCGTTCATGACGCTTCATCCCGCCGAGGGCGCGCCGGTACGCGCCCGCAAACGGCGCTTGCGCGTAACCGATATGCAACTCGACGGGACGCTCGCCGACATGCTCGCCGCGATCCATCGCTTCAGGCCGCAGATCAATATATTGGCGCCTGAGGACTAGGCGGGCTCCGCGCCTTGCCGCCCGCGCCGGCTTCCTGTTTGCTGCGCCCGCACATGGCCCATTTCCAGCACGCGCCCGATTCTCCGTGGATCTTCCGCACTTACGCCGGCCACTCGACGCCGGCGGAGAGCAACAAGCTTTACCGCGCCAATCTGGCCAAGGGGCAGACCGGGCTTTCGGTGGCGTTCGATCTGCCGACGCAGACCGGCTATGACAGCGACCACATCCTGGCGCGCGGGGAAGTTGGCAAGGTCGGCGTGCCGATCGGCCATCTCGGCGACATGCGGGCGCTGTTCGACGGCATTCCGCTGGCCGCCATGAACACGTCGATGACCATCAATGCGCCGGCGGCGTGGTTGCTGGCGCTCTATGTGGCGCTGGCCGATGAGCAAGGCGCGGCGCGGGGCAAGCTGCAAGGCACGACGCAGAACGACATCATCAAGGAATATCTATCGCGCGGGACGTACATCTTCCCGCCGGCCCCGAGCCTTAAACTCACCGCCGATACGATCGCGTGGTGCCTCAAAGAGACGCCCAAGTGGAATCCGATGAACGTCTGCTCCTACCATTTGCAGGAAGCAGGCGCGACGCCGGAGCAGGAACTGGCGTTCGCGCTGGCGACTGCCGTGGCGATCCTCGATCAGGTGAAAGCGCGCGGCGAGGTGGCGGAGGCCGATTTCCCGCTGGTGTTTTCGCGTATCTCGTTTTTCGTGAACGCTGGCATCCGGTTCGTTACCGAACTTTGCAAGATGCGCGCGTTCACCGAACTCTGGGACGAGATCGGCGCGCAGCGCTACGGCGTGGAAGACGCCAAGCTGCGCCGCTTCCGCTACGGCGTGCAGGTCAATTCACTCGGCCTCACCGAGCCGCAGGCCGAAAATAACGTCTACCGCATCCTGATCGAAATGCTGGCGGTGACGCTGTCCAAGGATGCGCGCGCCCGCGCGGTGCAATTGCCGGCGTGGAACGAAGCGCTCGGCCTGCCGCGCCCGTGGGATCAACAATGGTCGCTGCGCATGCAGCAGGTGCTGGCGTATGAGACCGATCTGTTGGAGTTCGAGGACATTTTTTCCGGCTCGACCGTGATCGCGAAAAAGGTCGAAGCGCTGAAGGCCGGCGCAATGGAAGAACTGGCGAAGATCGACGCGATGGGCGGTTCGGCGATCGCGGTCGAAAGCGGATATATGAAAGAGCGGCTGGTCGAATCCAACAGCACGCGCGTGAAAGGCGTCGAGAGCGGCGCGATGACGGTGGTCGGCGTGAACAAGTTCACCGCCAGCGAGCCATCGCCGCTTTCGGCCGGCGAAGGCTCGATCCAGGTGGTGGATCGCCGTGTCGAGGCCGAGCAGATCGGGCGGCTGAAAGCCTGGCGCCTCGCGCGCGACGCCGGCGCCGTCGCGGCCGCGCTTAGCGATTTGCAGAGCGCCGCGAAGGAAGACCGCAACATCATGCCCGCCTCCGTGGCCTGCGCCAAAGCCGGCGTCACCACCGGCGAATGGGGCCAGGTGCTGCGCCAGGTTTATGGCGAATATCGCCCGCCCACGGGCGTCACGCTCGTCGTGCGCGCGGGCGAAGAACAGGACATCGAGACGGTGAAGGCCGAGGTCGCGCGCGTTTCAAAAGCACTCGGCCGCACGCTGACCTTCGTGGTCGGCAAACCGGGGCTCGATGGGCACTCGAACGGCGCCGAACAGATCGCCGTGCGCGCCGGCGCCGTCGGCATGAACGTCATCTACGAAGGCATCCGCCTGACGCCGCAGGAAATCGTCGACGCGGCGCGCGAAGCGCGCGCGCACGCCGTGGGCCTGTCCATCCTCTCCGGCAGCCATCTCGATCTGGTGCAGGACGTGGTCCGCCTGATGCGCAATGCGG
>DASZPV010000068.1:0-8308 GCA_035549875.1 Caulobacterales bacterium | reverse complement strand
CCGAACAGAGCCGCCTGCTGGTCGCCGAGTGCGGCGGCGACGGGCACGCCCTCCAGCAGCCCGCCTGCACGGCCGTAGATTTCGGAGGAGGGGCGGATTTCCGGCAGGATGGCGCGTGGAACGCCGATGGCTTCGAGCAATGCATCGTCCCAGTCCAGCGTCGCGAGATTCATCAGCATCGTGCGGCTGGCGTTGGTGACGTCGGTGACGTGGCGCCCGGTGAGATTCCAGATCAGCCACGTGTCCATCGTGCCGAATAGAATCTCGCCGCGCGCAGCCCTTTCGCGCGCGCCCTCGATATTATCGAGCAGCCAGCGGATTTTCGGGCCGGAGAAATACGTAGCCAGCGGCAGGCCGCATTGCGCGCGGAAGCGATCTTGTCCTTGCGCGCCGCCGATCTCGCGCGCGATCTGGTCGGTGCGCGTATCCTGCCAGACGATGGCATTATGGATCGGCGCGCCGGTGACGCGGTCCCATAGCACGGTGGTTTCGCGCTGGTTGGTGATGCCGACGGCGGCGAGGTCTTTCGGGCCGACGCCGAGTTTGGCCAGCGCCCCTTGCACGACGATCTGCGTGTTTTGCCATATCTCTGCGGCGTCATGCTCCACCCAGCCGGGGCGCGGGAAAATCTGGCGGTGTTCCTTCTGCGCGAGGGCGCAAATTAAGCCTGCCTCATCGAAGACGATGCAGCGCGAGGAGGTCGTGCCCTGATCGATAGCGGCGATGAATCTCTGCGCCATGCTGTACCTCCCGGAAGCGTTTTGGCGCCAATTCAGTAGAAAAAGAAAGCCGCTCTTTGCTCGGCCCCGGCCTGCGCCTGGGCCGAGCAATTGAATTTGCTTGCGGGCGGCGCGCCGCCGCTTTAAGCGCGGTTCATCGCGTCGGCGCCCGAGAGGGCTTTACGGGAACATGAGTGAGGAGGCGTTTGCTTCCAAATCTCAGGCTGTCCCTGCAACTGTGAGCGGCGAGCGCGATGCGCACCGTGGTTGGCGAAAGCCAGCCGCAGCCACTGGGCGAAGTCCGAAAGGAACAGCCTGGGAAGGCGCGCATCGCGTGGTGACCCGCAAGCCAGGAGACCGGCTGACGCGGGTCGCTCTTGCCGTGGACCAGGTCGAGTCCAAGGCGCGGAAACCCGTCTGAGCGACGAGGCGGCGGAGAGCCGCATCGACCGGTCCGGTCGGCGCAAGTGCGCCCGCCGCCGGGCGCGTCGGCCGCGGGTTTCGCGGAGGCTCTCCGTCATGTCGCGTTCGGCGCCGACGGGGAAATGACATGCGTATCAGTATATCTGTGGCGGCTCTGGCCGCTGCTTTAGCTACATCGCCCGCTCTCGCGCAGAGCAATGAGATCATCGTCACCGCCACGCGTGCGGGCGGGCTTTCGCGTGATGTGCTTGGCGTATCATCGACGGTGATCGGGCCGGGCGATCTTGAAACGCGCCAGACGCGCGCAATTTCCGATGTGTTGCGCGACGTGCCGGGCGCATCCGTGAGCCGCGCCGGCGGGACGGGGCAGTTGACGCAGCTCCGCCTGCGCGGCGCCGAAGCCAATCACACGATGGTGCTGATCGACGGCATCGAAGCCAGCGATCCGTTCCAGGGCGAGTTCGCATTCGAAAGTCTGATTGCGGACGATGTCGCGCGGCTGGAAGTGCTGCGCGGGCCGCAAAGCGCGCTCTACGGCGCGCAGGCGATCGGCGGCGTCGTCAGCTACACCACGCTCAGCGGCGCGGATGCGCCGGGCGTGCGTGGGCGGATCGAATACGGCTCGTTCGATACGTGGAACGGTGCGGCGCGCGCCGCGGGCGTTGTCGGCGCGCTGGATTATGCGCTGAGCGCCACTGCGGGAACGACCAGCGGCGCGCCAACAGCGCGCGGCGGCGCGCGCGATCTCGGCGCGGACAATCAGGCGGCGGCGGCGAAAGGCGCATATGCGTTCAACGATCACCTGCGGCTGAAGGCGGTGGCGCGCTATTCACGGGTGAAAGGCGACGTGAACGGTCAGGACTTCAATTTCCCGCCGGGACCGACTTACGGGTTCGTCGTTGATGGAGACGGCGCGTTCAAGACGGAAAACCTCTACGGCCTGGTGCGGCTGGAAGGCGAGGCGCTGGAAGGGCGTTGGAGCAATGCCCTTACCGTGCAGGGCGTCAGCGCCGACCGGGACAATTACGAATTTGGTTCGCGACAGGCGGGCGATGAGGGCCGGCGGCACAAGGCTTCGTATGAGTCAACGCTGACCTTTAAAGGGGATGGTTTGCGCCAGACGCTCACCGGCGCAGTCGATTTCAAGCATGAGACCTATCAGAACACGGGCCCGTTTCTGAGCGCCGCGCAGGCGCTGAAGCGCGAAGCCGATAATACCGGCGCCGTGCTCGATTACGAATTGGTCGCGCATGACAAGCTCGGATTCGGCCTGGCGGTGCGTCGCGACTGGAACGAATTGTTCGACGATTCGACTACCTATCGCGCGCAGGCCAGCTACCTGTTCGATACCGGCGCGCGGCTCCACGCGGCGGGCGGCTCGGGCGTCACCAATCCCGGCTATTACGAATTGTTCGGCTTCAACCCGGCGGCGTTCCAAGGCAATCCGCACTTGAAACCAGAGAAATCCGAGGGCTGGGAGGCGGGCGCCGAGCAACGGTTTCTCGACGGGCAGGCCTGGATTGACGTGACTTATTTCGATGCGACGCTGACAGACGAAATCGCCACGAAGTTCGTCGGCCCATCGTTCATCGCCTCGCCTGCAAACCTCTCGACCAAATCGCCGCGCCGCGGCGTGGAGCTGAGCGGGCAGGCCGCTCTGGGCGCGCAATGGCGCATCGCGGCGGCGTACACCTATCTCGACGCCGAGCAGGATGGGCTGGAGGAAGTGCGCCGGCCGCCGCATATCGCCAGCTTCAACGTCTCCTGGCGCAGCATGGGGGGGCGTTTCGGCGCGGCGCTGACCGTGCGCTATAACGGCCAGGCGCAGGACAGCAATTTCACGCAGGCCGGCCCGCCGCGGGTTGCGCTGCCATCGTTCACGCTGGTGAATCTCGGCGCCGACTACCGGCTGACCGAAAAGATCTCGCTCTATGGCCGGATCGAGAATCTGACCGACGAGAAGTACGAGGAGGTCTACACCTACGCTTCGCCGGGCCGGGCGGCGTTCGTGGGGCTTAAAGCGGGGTTCTGAAGCCCGGTCGGTCCCGGTTTCGCGCAGCGAAGACCGGGACCGATAACCGCCGCCGTCTGGGGCGGTCTCAACCGATTGGGTCGAACTGACGCGGTCAGCGACTGGTTAATAAATTCTCCAACAAGCGCGGGCATGGTGCGCCCATGCCTCATTACGATCTCATCGTTATCGGTTCTGGCCCCGGCGGCCGGCGCGCGGCGATCCAGGCGGCGAAGCTGAAGAAGTCAGTGCTGGTGATCGACAAGGGCGTGCGCGTAGGAGGCGTTTGCGTGCACACCGGCACGATACCTTCTAAGACGCTGCGCGAAACCGTGCTCAATCTTTCCGGCTGGCGCGAGCGCGGGTTTTACGGTCGGGCCTATCGCGTCAAGCGCGACATCACCGCCGCCGATCTTAGCCGGCGCCTGGGCATGACGCTCGACCATGAAGTCGAAATCCTCGAGCATCAGTTCGCGCGCAATGGCGTGGATACGCTGCACGGAACGGCGCGGTTTCTCGATCCCTATTCGATCGAGGCGAAGACCGAAGACGGCGAAATCACGCAATTCGCCGCCGAGCGCTATATCATCGCGGTGGGGACCCATCCTCATCGCCCAGCCGATATTCCGTTCGACGTCGAACGTGTCCTCGACGCCGACGATATTCTCGACATCAAGCATCTGCCGCGCAGCCTCGCGGTCGTCGGCGCCAGCGTCATCGGCATAGAATACGCCACGATCTTCAGCGCGCTTGACGTAAAGGTCACGCTGATCGAGCCGAGCGCGCATCTGCTGCCGTTCGTCGATCGTGAACTGATCGATGAATTCATCCACGAACTGCGCGACCGCGGCATGTTGCTCCGCCTGCAAAGCAAGGCCGCATCGGTGGAAAGGCAAGGCGATACGTGCCTCGTGCACATCGAGGACGGCCGCCAGGTCGCCGCGGACATGGTGCTGTTCGCCGCCGGCCGGCAGGGCGCGACGGCTGCACTTGGCCTTGATCATTGCGGCCTTACTGCCGATGCGCGCGGCCGCATCAAGGTCGATCCAGCGACGTTTCAGACCGAGGCAAAGCACATCTACGCTGTCGGCGACGTCGTCGGCTTTCCGAGCCTTGCCTCGACGTCGATGGAACAGGGCCGCATCGCCGCCTGCCACGCCTTCGGTGCGCCGGCGCAGGCCCCGCCCGAATTTTTTCCGTACGGCATCTATTCGGTGCCGGAAATCTCCACGATCGGCATCACCGAAGAACAGGCGCGCGACAAGGGCCTTGCGTTTGAGTGCGGCGTGGCGCGCTTTCGTGAAACCTCGCGCGGCCATATCATGGGCCTCTCGGGCGGCTTCATGAAGATGATCTTCGCGCTCGATACGCGCCGGCTGCTCGGCGTGCATATCGTCGGCGAGGGTGCGACGGAGCTGATCCACATCGGCCAGGCCGTGCTCAATCTCGGCGGCACGCTGGATTATTTCGTCGAGAACACGTTCAATTATCCGACGCTGGCGGAGGCGTATAAAATCGCCGCGCTTGACGCCTGGAACCGCATGCCGCGCGCTACGCTTGCTGTGCCTGAACCTGCGCTGGCGAGGCTGCAGGCGCTCGCCGAGGATGCCGCGAAAGACCTGGCAACCGGCGACGACGACGCGCTGCTCATCGAAGACGGGTCTTCGCCTTTGCGCGCGGTTTCCTAGCGCCTTTTTCCTTGTCATCGCGAGGCGCGAACCCGTAGGCTTTGACTTGGTTATAGCCCATAGTAACCGCCACGTTCGATCCCGGGAGGACGCATGACCGCTCCGTTTGCGCCGAGCCGCGCTGAAATAGCGCGCTTTTTGCGCCCCCGCTCGATCGCCATTGTCGGCGCCTCGGACAAGAAGGGCGCACTCGGCAACAACGTGATGAAAGTGCTGGCCGAGGGCGGGTATGGCGGCGCGGTTCACCTGGTCAATCCCAAGCGAGCGGAAATCGAAGGCAGGCCGTGCCTTGCCTCCATCGATGCCTTGCCGGAGGGCGTCGACTGCGCGGTGCTGGCGATTCCGCAGGCCGGCGTGATGGACGCGCTCAACGCCTGCGCGCGGCGCGGCGTCGGCGGCGTTGTGATTTTTTCCGCCGGCTTTGCCGAGGGCGGCGATGAAGGGCGCGCGGCGCAGGAAGAGATCGGGCGGATCGCGCACGATGCGAAAATGATTGTCGAAGGCCCCAATTGCCTCGGCTTCGTCAATTACATCGACAATGCAATCGTCACCTTCGTGCAATCGCCGGCAAAACAATTGATCGGCCGCAAAGGGATTGGCATCGTTTCGCAAAGCGGCGCCATGGCGACGGTGCTGAGCGCATCGCTGGCCAGCCGCGATGCGGGACTTTCCTATTTCGTATCGACTGGCAACGAAGCGGCCAGCGGCATTGACGATTACGTCGATTTCCTGATCGGCGATGAGGATACAAAAGTCATCACGCTGATCGTGGAGCAATTCCGCAACCCGAAGCGCTTCCTCGCGCTGGCGGAAGAAGCGCGCAAGATCGGCAAGCCGATCGTGCTGCTGCATCCGGGCCGCAGCGCCGCGGCGCGCAAATCGGCCGAGACGCATACCGGCGCCATGGCGGGCGACTATCAGGTGATGCGCACGAAAGTTACGCATGCCGGCGTGTGCGTGGTCGATTCGATCGAGGAATTGCTCGACGTTTCGGAGCTGTTTCTGCGTTGCCCGCTGCCGCCGAACGGGGCGGGCGCCTGCGTGTTTGCCGAATCTGGCGCGTTCAAGGCGCTGTCGCTCGATTTCTGCGAAACCATCGGGCTCGACCTGCCGGCGATGTCGCCCGCGACGGAAACCGCGCTGCGGGCGGTGCTGCCGGATTTTATCCCCCCGACCAATCCGATGGATTTGACGGCGCAATCGCTGGTCGATCGCGATCTTTACCGCAAGACGCTGGCGCCGTTTCTGGCCGACGAGCGCTTCGGCTCGATCGCGATCTGCATCATTCTCACGGACGCATGGACGTCCGACCTGAAGCTGCCTCCGATCATCGACACGCTGAAGGCTCTGGCCCCGGCAAAGCCGGTTATTTTTGCTGGGCTCGACGATGGCGCGGATATTCCCAAACATTATGTCGATGAATTGCGGGCGATCGGCGTGCCGTTCTTTCCATCGAGCGAGCGGGTATTTCGCGCGCTGAAACATTTTACCGACTACGCCAAGCGCCTCGCCAAGCCGGCGCGCGAGAAAATGCCGGCGGCGCCGAAAGTGGATATCGCGCCGGGCGTCAACGCAGAATACCAGGCCAAGCGTGTGCTCGCCGCGATGGGCGTGCCGATACCACCGGGCGCGTTCGCCAAGACGCTTGATGAGGCCAGGGCCGTCGCGAAGACCGTCGGTTATCCGCTGGTGCTGAAGGCGCAATCGCCGGACCTGTCGCACAAATCCGACGCCGGCGGCGTGATCCTCAATCTCGCCGACGAAGCCGCGCTCGTTGACGGCTGGGCGCGGCTCTACGGCAATGTGAAACGCGCCAAGCCGGATCTTGCGCTTGACGGCGTACTGATCGAATGCATGGGCAAGCGCGGCGTGGAATTGATTGTTGGCGCCCGCAACGATCCTGACTGGGGCCCTGTGATCCTCGTCGGCTTCGGCGGCGTGCTGGCCGAGGCGCTGCATGACGTGCGGCTGCTGGCGCCGGATTTGGCGATCGACGAAATCGTCGAGGAACTCGGCCGGCTCAAAAGCGCGGCGTTGCTGGCCGGCTTTCGCGGCGCGCCGCCGGTGGATGTGAAGGCGGTGGCGAAGATCGTGCAGAAGCTGGGCGCGCTGATGCTGGCGCGGGGCGATATCGTGGAGGTCGATATCAATCCGGTGGTTGGCTACGAAAACGGCGCGATTGCGCTCGATGCGCTGATTTACGCCAAAGGCTAGCGGCATTCGGGATTTGTTTACGACGTAGGCGCAGGCTGCTTTGCCATAGGGCGGAGCAAATTCATGCGGAAATTTTCGACGGCGGCGTTGTCGCTTGGCGCGGTGCTGGCCAGCGCGTCGGCGGCGCATGCGCAGGAGGCGCAGGGCTGGTCGCTTAGCGGCGATCTGGCGGTTGTATCGGATTACCGCTATCGCGGCGTATCGCTCACCGGGCGCGATCCGGCGGTGCAGGGCGAAGCCACGCTCGCCGCGGCGAACGGCTTTTATCTCTACGGCTGGGCGTCTTCGATCAAGAACACGGGCGACGACGTGGAATTGATGGGCGCGCTCGGCTGGTCCGGCAAGATCGGGGGCGAGGCCACGATCGACGCGGGGATCGACACGTATGCCTATCCGGGCGTGAACGATTCATCGCTCTACGAGGTCTATGCGATCCTCACCCAGCCGCTCGGCATGACGACGCTGACCGGCGAATTCTCCTATTTCCCCGAGCAATCCAAT
Organism: Caulobacterales bacterium; assembly: GCA_035549875.1. Taxonomy (GTDB): domain Bacteria; phylum Pseudomonadota; class Alphaproteobacteria; order Caulobacterales; family Aquidulcibacteraceae; genus JAKFWI01. The sequence goes on along the minus strand of DASZPV010000068.1, from coordinate 752 downwards.
CTTGGCAATCAGGACGATGTCTACGCCAAGGCCAGCGTCAGTGCGCCGCTGCCGTTCGCGAGCGCCAGCATGAACGTGGGCCTCGGCTGGGAAGACGGCGCCTATGGCGACGACAAGATCGACTGGAGCGCGGGCGTGACCGTCCCGCTAAAACCGTTCGAGGTTCGCCTTTCCTACATTGGCACGAATGTCGATGGCGTGCACGACGCGGCCGATACGATCCTGGCCGAACTGCACTGGAAGTTCGGCGGCTAACGCGCGCGCCCGCGTTCACGGGCTTGCGCTCCGTGTGCTGACGATCTGCTTTTTTCTGCGCGTCAAGACGTGTTGAGCGCGAGATCGACCTCGCTTTGCGCTTCGGCCAGCGCGGCCTGCACGCAGGTCGCGCGCGGGCGGTAGGGGCGGAACGCGGCCTCGACGGCGGCGCGCTGCGTGGCGAGCAGGGTGCAGAGCCGCGCCAGCGCGGGCGCGGGATTTTCCAGCACGCGGCGCAGCGCTTCCAGGCGCCGGGCCAGCGGCAGGGCGTTGAAATGGATATCGCCGCCGCGCTGGTCTGCGCACAGGCCGCCATTGGGCTCCTTGGCGCCTTTCCGGCGCAAAAGCCCATGCGGCATGACGCAAAACCGCACGCGCCATTTTTCGGAATTCGGATCGATGTCTTCGATCGGGCGGTCGGCGAAGGCGATGACCAGCCGGCCGGCCGTGGCTTTCGGCGGCGCGTAATTGGTCTTCGGCATGGTCAGCGCTTTCAG
>DASZPV010000067.1:0-3327 GCA_035549875.1 Caulobacterales bacterium | reverse complement strand
TCCCCAGATATTGCCCGCGCGATCGACGCGAAACCCATCGGGTCCGCATTGTATGCCGTCGATCATGCAATCGCTTAGCTGGCGCAGGTTGGAAACGGTCGCGCCATTGATATCGGCGACCCAGAGGCGTCCGCCCAGCGCGAGATAGAGCAGGCTGCAATCGGGAGACAGGGCGATGCCGTTGGGAAGCCTCCCCTCCGCAAACGGGACGACGATGTCCAGCCTGCCGCTGGGATCCCAGCGATAGACGTTGGCGGGCAATTCCTGTTTCTGCGGCCCGATGCCGATCCCGCCGGCGCCGACGTTCGGATCGTACAACCCGGCCTTGTTGTTGCCCTGGCCCGGCGCGTCGGGATGGCCCTCGGCCAGAGACATGCCGAACATCGGATCGGTGAACCAGACGCTGCCGTCCTTGTGCGCGGCGATGTCGTTCGGGGAATTGAGCGGCTGGCCGCGGTAATTGTCGGCCAGCACCTTCAGCGAGCCGTCATGCTCCCAACGCACCACGCGGCGGAGAAAATCCTGGCACGAGAGCTGACGGCCCTCGTAATCGAAGCCGTTGCCGTTGGAATTGTAGGAAGGCTTGCGGAACGCCGTGATCTCGCCGGTCTCCCAGATGTAGCGATACTGCACATCGCCCTGCACGTCGCTGAACAGGGCGTATTGGCCCGCCGCGCACCAGGCAGGGCCCTCGGCCCATTGAAACCCGGTGGCGAGGCGCTTGATGCCCGCAAGGCCCACGCGCAGGCGCGAAAACGCCGGATCGACAACGATCACGTCCGGATCGGGATAGGGGCTTACCGGCGCGCCCGGACCCCATTGCCGCGGCGGGTTGGAGATGACGGTGGCGGGGACAGCCAGTTGCGCCTTTTGCGGCGCCGCCAGCGCAAGGCCGGGCGCCAGCGCCGTCGCGCCGGCTACAAAGCCGCGCCGCGTCAGATGAGATGTCATGTATCCTCCCGCTTTATGGGCGCACATTTTGCGCGCCTTGTTTTCCGTCCGTTTCGTCGCCGCGCGCGATGTCAGGCCGTCAAGCCGGCTTCAACGCATGCGGTGTTTGCGTCCCGTTGCGCGACGCGGTGAAGATTTCCACCCCGCTCTCGGTCACGCCGACGGAATGTTCAAATTGCGCGCTTAGCATCTTGTCTTTCGTCACCGCCGTCCAGCCGTCGTGCAACACTTTCACGCCTGGCGTGCCCAGATTCACCATCGGCTCGATCGTGAAGAACATGCCCGGCTTCAGTTCGAGCCCTTCGCCGGCCTTGCCGAAATGCAGGATGTTCGGTGCGTCGTGGAACACCCGGCCCAGGCCATGGCCGCAGAAATCGCGCACGACCGAGCAGCGTTCGGCCTCGGCGTGACGCTGGATCGCCGCGCCGATATCGCCGAGCCGCGCGCCCGGCTTCACCGCCGCGATGCCCAGCATCATGGCTTGGTAGGTCACGTCCATCAGCCGCTCGGCGCGGCGCTTGACCTCGCCGGCGGCGTACATCCGCGAGGTATCCCCGTGCCAGCCATCGACGATCACGGTCACGTCGATATTGACGATGTCGCCCTCGCGCAGCGGGCGGGGGGCCGGAATGCCGTGGCAGACGACATGGTTCAGCGAGGTGCAGATCGTGTGCTGATAGCCGCGATAGAACAGGCAGGCCGGCAGGCCGCCGTTATCCAGCACATACTCGCGCGCCAGATTGTCCAGATGCTCGGTGGACACGCCCGGCGCGACCTCGCCGACGAGCATGTCAAGGCACCCCGCCGCCAGCGCGCCGGCGCGGCGCATGCCCGCGAACGCTTCGGGCCCGTGCAGTTTGATCTGCCCGGTGCGTTCGGTGACCAGTTCGGCGTCGACGTAGTTCATGGGCATGATCCTAACACGCGGACGTGTGCTGGCGAATCCACGGCGGGCGCCCCTGTGGAGGTAATGAGCAAAACCGCCCGGCGCAAGTTGGCGGTTCCGGCTCGCTGGGTCTGGCGTACGATCCGGCGGGGCGGCTTTACAGCACCGATCCGGGCGGCGTGCCGACGCGCTATGCTTTATGACGGCGCGGATGTGATCGCCGAGTATGATGGCGCGGGCGCGTTGCTGCGGCGCTATGTGCATGGGGCGGGCGAGGATGAGCCGCTGGTGTCGTATGATTCCGCGGGCAATCGCTCATGGCTGCTGGCCGATGCGCAGGGCTCGATCATCGCGCTCACCAACAGCGCCGGCGCCGCCACCGCGATCAACACCTACGACGAATACGGCCGCCCCGGCGCGAGCAACTCCGGCTATTTCCAGTACACCGGCCAGGGCTGGCTCGCGCAAGCCGGGCTCGGGTGCGAGCGGTTTTCAGTGTCGCAGTGGATCGGCGGGTGTTCCGGGGTTCAGAATGGCGCCAGATCGTTGCTATCGGGTGACGGCGCGCGCGGGCCGGCGTAGTAAGCCGCATGGCCGAACCACGCGTCACCGCCGCTGTGCTGTTGATCGGAGACGAATTGCTCTCCGGCCGAACGCAAGACACCAATCTCACGGCGATCGCCAGATTCGTCGGCCCGCTCGGCGTGCAGATCGCCGAAGCGCGCACTGTTGCCGACGACGAAGCCGCGATCGGCGCGGCGCTGAATGCATTGCGCGTGAAATACGATTACGTTTTCACTACCGGCGGCATTGGTCCCACCCATGACGACAAAACCGCCGATGCGGTGGCCAAGGCGTTCGGCGTGACTATCGGCGTGCGCGAGGATGCGCGCGCAATTCTGGCGGCACATTACGGCTCGCAACCGCTGAACGAAGCGCGCCTGCGCATGGCGCGCATTCCCGATGGCGCGACGCTGATCGCCAACCCCGTCTCGCGCGCGCCGGGCTTTCAACTCGGCAATGTGTTCGTGATGGCCGGCATACCGGCGGTGATGCGCGCGATGCTGGAAGATATCGGCCCGCGTCTGGCGGGCGGGGCGGTGATGCGCTCGCGCACCGTACGCGGCATCGGCGTGCGCGAGGGCGATCTGGCCGCCGGCCTCAAGGCGCTGGAGGAAAACTCTCCCGGCGTTACGTTCGGCTCGTATCCATTTTATTCCTCGGACGGCTATGGCTCAAACCTCGTCGCCCGTTCGGCCGATCCGGCGGCGCTGGACCGTGCGGCCGATGCGCTCGTGCAATTGATCCGCGGTCTCGGCGCCGTGGCCGAACCGGCCGACGAAAACAGCTAGGGGCTGTCCTAGGAAACGCTGCGGTTTGAGAGCCTGATCCACGTTCTAAGGGTGCGCAAGAGCTTTGCTGGCGAGCCGTAATTGAAGCGCCACTCGCATTCTTTGAGGAAGAGATGGAAGTGGTGGCGCGGAACGCCG
>DASZPV010000066.1:0-98308 GCA_035549875.1 Caulobacterales bacterium | reverse complement strand
GTGTTTCTTCAGCGTTGCGGCGAGATATTGCCCGGTCCAGCTTTCCTTGATGCGCGCGACATCTTCCGGCGTGCCGGCGGCGACGATGCGCCCGCCATTGTCGCCGCCTTCGGGGCCGAGATCGACGATCCAGTCGGCGGTTTTGATGACATCGAGATTGTGCTCGATGATCACCACCGTGTTGCCGTTCTCGACCAGTTCATCGAGCACTTCGAGCAGCTTGCGCGTGTCCTCGAAATGGAGGCCCGTGGTCGGCTCGTCGAGGATGTAGAGCGTGCGCCCCGTGGCGCGGCGCGATAATTCCTTCGACAATTTCACGCGCTGGGCTTCGCCGCCCGAAAGCGTCGTCGCCTGCTGGCCCACTTTCACGTAGCCGAGGCCCACGCGCGCGAGCGTTTCGAGCTTGTCGCGAATGCTCGGCACCGCGGCGAACAATTTCGCCGCCTCTTCCACGGTCATGTCGAGCACGTCTGCGATGGACTTGCCCTTGAACGTGACCTCCAGCGTCTCACGATTATAGCGGTGGCCCTTGCAGACATCGCAGGTCACGTACACGTCCGGCAGGAAGTGCATTTCGATCTTGATCAGGCCGTCGCCCTGGCACGCCTCGCAGCGCCCGCCCTTGACGTTGAACGAGAAGCGGCCTGGCCCGTAGCCGCGCGCCTTGGCTTCCGGCAGGCCGGCGTACCAATCGCGGATCGGCGTGAACGCGCCGGTGTAAGTGGCGGGGTTTGAACGCGGCGTGCGCCCAATTGGGGACTGGTCGATGTCGATGACTTTGTCGAGATGTTCGAGGCCTTCGAGTTTTTCATACGGCGCCGGCGCTTCGGCTGCGCCGTTCAACTTGCGCGCGGCGACCTTGTAGAGCGTTTCGATGATCAGCGTGGATTTGCCGCCGCCGGAGACGCCGGTAACGCAGGTCATCACGCCGAGTGGAATTTCGGCGGAAACGTTCTTCAGATTGTTGCCGCTGGCGCCGGTGATCTTTATCGCGCGGCCCTTTGTGATCCGCCGACGCTTTTCCGGCACGGCGATTTCGCGCGCGCCGGAGAGATAGGCGCCGGTAATCGATTTTTGGCTGGCGAGGATGTCGTCGGGCGTACCTTCCGCGATGATTTCGCCGCCATGGATGCCGGCCGCCGGTCCCATGTCGATCACGTAATCGGCGGTCATGATGGCTTCTTCGTCGTGCTCCACCACGATTACGGAATTGCCGAGATCGCGCAGGCGCCGCAGCGTTTCCAGCAGCCGCGAATTATCGCGCTGGTGCAGGCCGATGCTCGGCTCGTCCAGCACGTAGAGCACGCCCGTCAGGCCCGAGCCGATCTGCGAGGCCAGGCGGATGCGCTGGCTCTCGCCGCCCGAAAGCGTGCCGGAGGCGCGCCCAAGCCCAAGATAATTCAGGCCGACATCGACGAGAAAGCGCAGCCGATCCTTGATCTCCTTCAGGATGCGGACCGCGATCTCGCGTTCCTTCTTCGTCAGCTTTGCATCCAGCGCATCGAACCATTCGCGCGCATGGCTGATCGACAGTTCGCTGACCTGCGAAATATCCAGCTTCTGCACCTTCACGGCCAGCGCTTCCGGCTTCAGGCGCCGGCCTTCGCAGACCGGGCAGGGCGCGGCCGATTGATAGCGCGAGAGTTCCTCGCGCACCCAATTGCTGTCGGTCTCTTTCCAGCGGCGCTCAAGGTTCGGGATCACGCCTTCAAAAGTCTTTTTCGTCTCGAAGCGGCGCACGCCGTCATCGTAGATGAATTTGATCTCCTCGCCGCCGGAGCCGTTGAGGACCGCCTTGCGCACGTCGAGCGGCAGCGCGCGCCACGGCGTATCCATCCGCACCTTGTAGTGCCGCGCGATGGCCTGGAGCGTCTGATTGTAGAGCGGCGAGGGGCCGCGCGCCCAGGGCGCGACGGCGCCGTCGTTCAGCGCGCGGTCCTTGTCGGGAATGACCAGATCGGGGTCCATCTTCAACTGTTCGCCCAGCCCATCGCACGCGGGGCAGGCGCCGGCAGGATTGTTGAACGAGAACAGGCGCGGTTCGATTTCCGGTATCGTGAAGCCGGAAACCGGGCAGGCGAATTTCGACGAGAAGAGAATGCGCTTCTCGTATCCCTTCGGCGGTTCGTCGGCGAATTCGATGACGGCGAGGCCGTCGCCAAGTTTCACCGCCTGCTCGACCGAATCCGCCAGCCGTGTTTCCAATCCCGCCTTGATCGCAAGACGATCAACGACAACGTCGATCGTGTGCTTGAATTTCTTGTCGAGGTTTGGCGCATCTTCCAGCGCGTAATATTCGCCATCGACTTTGACGCGCTGGTAGCCCTTCTTCAGCAGGTCGGCGAATTCCTTTTTGTATTCGCCCTTCCGGTCCCGCGCGATCGGCGCCAGCAGATAGACCCGCGCGCCTTCCGGCAGCGCCACGATCTGATCGACCATCTGGCTGACCTGCATCGCCTCGATCGGCAGGCCCGTGGCCGGCGAATAGGGAATGCCGATCCGCGCCCAGAGCAGGCGCATGTAATCGTAGATTTCGGTGACGGTGGCGACGGTGGAGCGCGGGTTGCGGCTGGTGGTTTTCTGTTCGATCGAGATCGCCGGCGAGAGGCCGTCGATGGAATCGACATCCGGCTTCTGCATCAGTTCAAGGAATTGCCGCGCGTAGGCCGAGAGGCTTTCGACATAGCGGCGCTGGCCCTCGGCGTAGATCGTATCGAACGCCAGCGAAGATTTGCCCGAGCCGGAAAGGCCGGTGAGCACGACCAATTGCCCGCGCGGAATATCGACCGAGACGTTCTTCAGATTGTGCTCGCGCGCGCCGCGCACCTGAATATGCGTCAGCGGATCGTGGCCAGTCGATCTGGGGCCGGTCTTCTTCGGCGGGGTCCGGGTTGAACTCGGTTTTGGCATAGGTTCTCCGCCGCGACCCGGTTTTCGGGGTGCTTTGACCTGCTGGCGGGTCGGGGGTGTCGGCTTTCCCAGCTTGGCCTCCTAGATAGTCGTCCGCCCCGCCAACGCCGAGTCCGCCCGGCCCCGGCATCTGCAGTACGGGCCGGCCTGCCCGGCGGATGTTCACAGCCGGGCGGGGTCGGGCTGCGAAACACGGTCCCGCCCAAGGCCGGTCAAGGTTAACAAATTAACCTTTACGGCCGACTCAAGCTGTGAGAACATAGTAGGAACAAAATTCCGCCACGCAAGCAGGCGATGGCGGGTTACGCGGCCCACGCGGGTGAAAGGGCTAGAAACGGAGTACGACCATGGCGGGCTCTCTCAACAAAGTCATTCTGATCGGCAATCTGGGCAAGGACCCGGAAGTGCGGAAGCTTCCCTCGGGCTCGCCCGTCGTGAATCTGCGCATCGCTACCAGCGAAAACTGGCGCGACAAGCAATCGGGCGAGCGCAAGGAAAAAACCGAATGGCATAGCGTGGTGATCTTCAACGAACAGATCGCCAAGGTCGCCGAGCAATATCTGAAGAAGGGCATGAAGGTTTACATCGAAGGCCAGCTTCAGACGCGCAAATGGCAGGACCAGGCCGGCGTCGATAAATACTCGACCGAGATCGTGCTGCAGAGCTATCGCGGCGAATTGCAAATGCTCGACAGCAAGGGCGGCGGCGCCTCTGCCGGCGGCGACGAGTTCGACCAGTCCGAGCCGAGCGGCTTCAACAGCGGCGGCGCGAAGAAGCGCGTGAGCAACGGCCCGAAGGAGAACTTCTCCGCCGATCTGGACGATGAGATTCCGTTCTAGACTGGCATGGAAGAGCGCGACGCCCCCGTCACCTTGCTGCAAGACCAGACCGGCGCCCGGTTCTTGGTCTATGCAGACAAGGCGGGGGCGCAGCTCAATCTGCATTTCGAGGGGGATCAGCCCTGGTTCACCCAGGCTCAATTGGCTGAGATTTTTGGCGTCGATGTTCGCACCGCCAACGATCACGTTCAGAAGTTTCTGGCTGACGGCGAGTTGGACGATTCAGTTATCCGGAAATTCCGGATAACTGCCGCGGACGGAAAGTCCTACCAAACCAATAACTACGGATTGGACGTCGCCATCTACGTCGGTTACCGTGATCGTCCTGCCACCGGGCAGGCATGGCGGTGCGCTTTTCATACGTGTCGATAGACCGTCCCCGAGCCAGAGCCGCGCCGCCCGAAACTGCTTAGATCGCCGTGGCTGTGAGCGTTGATTTCATGGCGTGATTCACTAGGTTTGCGCCCTTGGCGCGGGGTGCTAGTTTGGCGCTGACGCGCACCTGCTCCTCCCGCCCTTATCGGCCTATCAGAACGGCGAAGAACTCGTCTCCGGAAGTTTTTGCAGCATGACCGACACGCCCGAAGCGCCGCCGCCCGCCGATGCCCCGCCGCCCCAGCGGGGCGTGGCCCCGATGGCGATCGAGACGGAGTTGCGCAAATCCTACCTCGATTACGCGATGAGCGTGATCGTCTCGCGCGCGATACCGGACGTGCGCGACGGGCTGAAGCCGGTTCACCGCCGCATCCTGTTCGGGATGAACGAGGCCGGCAACACGGCCGACAAACGCTACCGCAAATCCGCCAATACGGTCGGCGAAGTGATGGGCCGCTACCACCCGCACGGCGACCTGGCGATCTACGATGCCTTGGTGCGGATGGCGCAGGATTTCTCGATGAGCCTCATGCTCATCGACGGGCAGGGCAATTTCGGTTCGATCGACAACGATCCGCCCGCGGCGATGCGCTACACGGAAAGCAGGCTCGCCAAGGCCGCCGAATTTCTGCTGCGCGACATCGACGAGAACACGGTCGACTTCAAGGAAAACTACGACGGCGACCGGCAGGAGCCGACGGTGCTGCCGGCGCGGTTCCCGAACATCCTGGTCAATGGCGGCGGCGGCATCGCCGTCGGCATGGCGACCAACATTCCGCCGCATAACCTCGGCGAAATCGTCGACGCCACGGTCGCTTTGCTCGACAATCCCGACATTTCCGATCTCGATCTGATCGATATCGTGCCGGGCCCGGATTTCCCGACCGGCGGCGAAATTCTCGGCCATGCCGGCGCGCGCCTGGCGCTAATGACCGGGCGCGGCTCCGTCGTCACGCGCGCCAAGCACCACATCGAAACGCTGAAGGGACGCGAAGCCATCGTGTTCACCGAAATTCCCTATCAGGTGAACAAGGCCTCCGTGCACGAACGGATCGGCGAACTGGTCCGCGAAAAGAAGATCGAAGGCATTTCCGACGTCCGCGACGAAAGCAATCGCCATGGCATTCGGCTCGTCGTCGAAATCAAGCGCGACGGCAATCCCGACGTGGTGCTGAACCAGCTTTACCGCTTTACCGCGCTTCAGAGTTCGTTCGGCGTCAATGCGCTGGCGCTGAACAACGGCCGGCCCGAGCAGATGAACCTGAAAACGATGTTGCAGGCGTTCCTGCAGTTCCGCGAGCAGGTGATCACGCGGCGGACGAAATTCCGCCTCGGCAAGGCGCGCGACCGCGGCCACAATTTGGTCGGCCTGGCCATCGCTGTGGCCAATATCGACGAAGTGATCCGCACGATCCGCGCCGCTCATGACCGCGCCGAGGCGAAAGAGAATTTGATGAACCGCGACTGGCCGGTCGCGGACATGATCTCGCTGATCAATCTGATCGCCGACCCGCGCACGCACATCAAACGCGCGCCCGGTTCGACGATCGACAGCCCGGACGACACCATCCGCCTCTCCGCCGATCAGGCCGACGGCATCCTGGCGCTGCAATTGCAACGCCTGACCAATCTCGGCCGCGAGGAAATCGCCAAGGGCGCGGAGGCGGTCGCCAAGGAGATCGCCACGCTGCTGGAAATTCTGTCCAAGCGTGAAAACATCCTGCGCATCGTCAAGGACGAATTGCTGGAGGTGAAAACCCTCTTCGCCGTGCCGCGCCGCACGACGTTCTCCGAATCCGAAGGCGAGATTGACGACGAACAATTGATCCCCCGCGAGGACATGGTCGTCACCGTCACGCACGGCGGCTACGTCAAGCGCACGCGCCTTTCCGAATACCGCACCCAGCGCCGCGGCGGGCGCGGCAAGGCCGGCATGCAGACGAAGGAAGACGATTACGTCACCCGGCTATTTGTCGCCAGCACGCATGCCTTCGTGCTGTTCTTCTCGTCGAACGGCATGGTCTACAAGGAAAAGGTCTGGCGCCTGCCGCTGGGCGATCCGCGCACCAAGGGCCGCGCGCTAATCAATCTGCTGCCGCTCAGCGAAGGCGAGCGCATCACCTCGGTCATGGCGCTGCCGGAGAGCGAAGAAGATCAGAACCGGCTGGACGTTATGTTCGCCACCCGTTCGGGCGGGGTGAGGCGCAACAAGCTCAGCGATTTCGTGAACGTGAACCGCGCCGGCAAGATCGCCATGAAGCCCGACGAGGGCGACGGCATCGTCGAGGTGCAGATCTGTTCGGAAGCCGATGACGTACTTTTGACCACTGCGCTGGCGCAGTGCGTTCGCTTCCCGGTGCCGGAAGTGCGGGTGTTCAAGGGCCGCGATTCATCGGGCGTGCGCGGCATCGATCTGGCCGAAGGCGACGCCGTGATCGGCATGGCCGTCCTGCATCACGTCGAGGCCAGCCCCGCCGAGTCGCGCGCTTATCTGCGCCACACCGCCGCCATGCGCCGCGCCTCGGGCGAAGATGCGGAGGCCGAGGCGCCAGAAACGGTGGAGCCCGGCGAGCCCGCGGAAGGCGAAGTTTCGCTGAGCCCCGACCGGATCGGCGAATTGGGCGGCCAGGAGCAGTTCATCCTGACCGTCACCACCGACGGGCTTGGCAAGCGCGCGTCTTCCTATGAATACCGGGTCACCCGGCGCGGCGGGAAAGGCCTGATCGCCCACCGCCTCAGCGGCGGAGAGGCCCGGATCGTGGCGTCCTTCCCCGTTGAAGACTCTCACGAAATCCTCTTGGTAACTGACGGCGGCCAGCTTATACGCTTCCCTGTGGATGGAATCCGCATCGCGGGGCGCGCTACCCAAGGGGTGACGCTGATCCGCACCGCCGAAGGCGAACATGTCGTGGCCGCGGAGCGGCTGGAAGATGTCGGCGAGGGCGACTAAGCCCCTCTATTGGCCTGAGGGCGGAGTGACGATGGCCGTGCGCGAAGATCAGGAGGGCCGCGTGAGCGAGCGCGATCCTGCGCGCGCTGGCCTCTATCGCATCGGCCTCTACCCCGGCACGTTCGACCCGCTCACCAATGGTCACCTCGATATCATCGAGCGCGCGGCCAAGATGGTCGATAAGCTGGTGATTGGCGTGGCGATCAACGCCGACAAGGCGCCGCTGTTCTCGCTCGATGAACGCGTCGCCATGGTCGAACACGCGTGCCGCGGCCATTCCCGCGCCATGCTCATCGATGTCCGCCCTTTTGACACATTGCTGGTGAAATTCGCGGCAGAGGTGGGGGCGGGCGTCATCATCCGTGGGCTTCGCGCCGTGTCGGATTTCGAATACGAGTTCCAGATGGTCGGCATGAACCAGAAGTTGACCCAGGAGATCGAGACGGTCTTCCTGATGGCTGACCCAACATGCCAGGCGATTGCTTCGCGTCTCGTGAAAGAGATTGCGCGTCTAGAAGGAGACGTATCGGAGTTCGTACCGCCAGAAGTGGAAAGACGGTTGAAGGCGAAATTCGGTAGGCGAGCAGAATAATGAGAACAGCAGTTTTGGCGGCGGGAGTATGGGCGCTGGCGGCGAGCGCCATGGCGGCGGATGGGCCGAACCCGGATAAGTGGCGCGCGCTCGATCCGGCGCAGACCCTGTACATCGACACCACGCAGGGCCGCGTCGTGGTCGAAATGTTCCCCGAGATCGCGCCCCTGGCGGTGGCGCGGGTCAAGGAACTGGCCCGGCAGAAATTCTACGATGGTCTCAGCTTCCATCGCGTGATGAACAATTTCATGGCTCAGGGCGGCGATCCGAACGGGGATGGCTCAGGCGGTTCCAAACTGCCTAACCTGACCGAGGAATTCATGTTCCGCCGCGGCAAGGACATGGCGTTCCAGAAGGCCGCCAACCAGGGCGGCGCGACTTTGGGCTTTTACAAATCCCTGCCGATCGCCAGCCAGCCTGACGACATGATGGCGATCACCAAGGACGGCAAGGCAGCCGCCTGGGGCTTGCACTGCACCGGCATTGCGGCGATGGCGCGCGAAGACGCTCCCAATACGGCCAACTCGCAATTCTACCTGATGCGCGCGACCTATCCCTCCCTCGACAAGCGCTACACAGTGTGGGGCCGCGTCGTGTGGGGCCAGGATGTGGTGAACAAGTTCGCCGTCGGCGATCCGCCGCCGATCCCCGATAAGATGACGTCGGTGCGTGTAGCCGCCGATCTGCCGGAGTCCGAACGCGCGCCGATCTATGTCGTTAGGACCGACAGCAAGGCGTTCGAGGACACGATCAACGAAGTGCGCAAGAAGGCCGGCGCGGATTTTTCGGTCTGCGATGTTCCTGTAGCCGCGACGGTCGCGGACACCAAAGAAAGAGGCAGAGCCTGGTGGCACAAGATACCGCTGATACCCTGATCATGAATTTGGAAGCCGGGCCGGTGACGATCCGGCTCCGGCCCGATCTGGCCCCCGGCCATGTTGCGCGCATATCCGAATTGGCCAATGAAGGCTTTTACGATGGCGTGGTGTTCCACCGCGTGATCGACGGCTTCATGGCGCAGGGCGGCGATCCAACCGGGCGCGGTACGGGCGGCTCGAAAAAGCCGAACCTGAAGTCGGAGTTCTCGCGCCAGAAGCATGTGCGCGGCGTGTGCTCGATGGCGCGCACGTCCGATCCGCATTCGGCCAATTCGCAGTTCTTCATCTGCCTGGACGACGCATCGTTCCTCGACGGTCAGTACACCGTCTGGGGTGAAGTGATCGAAGGCATGGAAAATGTCGATAAGCTCCCCAAGGGCGAACCGCCCCGCGAGCCGGGCAAGATCGTGAGCATGCGGACGGCGTAATTCCTTCTCAGGCGTGGGCCGAGCCGCTAAGCGCTCAGACATGCGTGTCGAGGAATTCGATTTCGATCTGCCGGAAAGCCTCATCGCGCTGCGCCCCGCGCGACCGCGCGATGCGGCGCGGCTGCTGGTCGTGCCGCAGGTGGGCGCCTTCGAGGACCGCATTGTTCGCGACTTGCAGGATTGTCTGCGTGCCGGCGACTTGTTGGTGATGAACGATACGCGCGTCATCCCGGCGCGCTTGCGTGGCGTACGTCGGCGCGGAGAAGCGGTCGCGCATATCGAAGCCAATCTGCTGGCGCGCCTTTCGCCCTCGCGCTGGAGCGCCTTCGCCAAGCCGGGCAAGCGTCTTGCCGTAGGCGACATCGTAGAGTTCGCCGAAGGCGCGGATCGCGCCTGCGCGCTTAAAGAGCTGAACGCGCGTGTTGCGGAAAAGCGCGAAGGCGGCGAGATTATCTTCGAGTTCGATCTTGCTGGCCCCGCGCTGGACGAGGCTTTGGCCGCGCACGGCCTGCCTCCCTTGCCGCCCTATATCCTATCGAAGCGCGAGACCGACGAGGACGATCGCGCCGATTATCAGACGATGTTTGCGCGCACGGATGGCTCGATTGCCGCGCCGACCGCCGGGCTGCATTTCACGCCTGAGTTATTGGCCGCGCTCGCGGCGCGGGGAATCGGGACCGCCTTTGTTACCCTGCATGTCGGCGCGGGCACGTTCCTGCCGGTGAAGGCCGAGGATACCGCCGATCATGTCATGCATGCGGAATGGCGTTCGATTTCGGCGGCGACAGCCGAGGCGGTCAATAGCGCCCGCAGTGAAGGCCGGCGGGTGATCGCCGTCGGCACGACGGCTCTGCGTACGCTGGAATCGGCGGCGGTTGATGGGCGCCTCGCGGCGGGCGCGGGGGACACCGGCATTTTCATCACGCCGGGCTATCGCTTTCGCGTGGTCGACGGCTTGATCACCAATTTCCATCTGCCGCGCTCAACTCTGTTCATGCTGGTCAGCGCGCTGGCCGGTTTGGACCGCATGCGCGCGGCTTACGCGTACGCCATTGCGCAGCACTACCGGTTCTATTCCTACGGCGATGCGAGCCTGCTATGGCGCGCCGATGACTGAGTTTGCGTTTTCGATCAGCGCGACCAACGGCGCGGCGCGCGCCGGCGCGCTCAAAACGTCGCGCGGCGATATCCACACGCCGGCGTTCATGCCCTTGGCGACCGCGGGCACGACGAAGGGGCTAACGTTCGACCAGGTAAAGCAAGCCGGCGCCGATATCGTGCTCGGCAACACCTATCACCTCATGCTGCGCCCAACTGCCGAGCGCGTAGCGAGGCTAGGCGGCCTCCATCACTTCATGCGCTGGGATCGCCCGATCCTCACCGATTCCGGCGGCTTCCAGGTCATGAGTCTTACGCAATTGTGCAAGATCGATGAGCAGGGCGTAACGTTCCAGAGCCACATCGACGGCTCTAAACACGCGTTGACGCCCGAACGCGCGATCGAAATCCAGGCCGATCTACTCGGCGCCGATATCGTCATGCAGCTCGACGAATGCATAGCGCTGCCAGCGGAAGACAAGGCGGTGATCGCGGCGATGGAGCGTTCGCTGCGCTGGGCGGCGCGATGCAAGGCGGCGTTCGGCGCGCGCGCGCTGCAGAATCTGTTCGCGATTGTGCAGGGCGGCGTCGATCCGGCCCTGCGCCGGCAATCAGCCGAAGCGCTTGTCGGCGAAGGTTTCGACGGTTACGCGATCGGCGGGCTGGCGGTCGGCGAAAGCCGGCAAGACATGCTGCGCACGCTCGAAGCGACGATCCCGTTTCTGCCCGCCCGGCGGCCTCGCTATCTAATGGGTGTCGGCAAGCCGATCGATATCGTCGAGGCCGTCGCGCGCGGCGTGGACATGTTCGATTGCGTTATCCCCACGCGCTCGGGCCGGCACGGCCAGGCCTGGAGCGATGCCGGACCGATCAATCTCAAGAACGCCCAGTTCCAGGACGACCCGGCGCCGCTGGATGAAACTATCGATTGTCCGGCCAGCCAGGACTATTCACGCGCCTACATCGCGCATCTTTTCCGCGCCGGTGAAATGCTCGGCCAAGTGCTGCTCTCCTGGCACAACATTGCCTACTACCAGCACCTTATGGCGCGCCTGCGTGCGGCGATTGCCAGCGGAACGCTGCAGGATTTCGTGGAAAAGTTCCGCGCCAACTGGCGCGGCGATTAGGGCGGCGCGCCCGCGGCGCTGGCGGGCGTTGACCTTGGCGGCGCCGAGGGCGGCGCGCCAATCGGTAGTATGCCCTGGCATTTGTGCGCTTGCCCGTAGCCGCGCAGATAGGCGCGCCGGAGATTGCCCATGGCGATGGCGCGGTTGACCTCCTGCTCGGCCTTGCTGGCGCCGCTGACTTCGCGCACCACGCCGCGAAACGGAATAAAGCCGGTGGTGACGCCCTCGGCGGCGTTGACGGCCGCGCCGCCCGCCGCCTTGCCCGCCTGTTCGCCGAGGCCTTGCTTCTCGGGCGGGGCGTAGGATTCCGGGCCGAGCAATTTGTCGAGCGATTCAATTTCATAGACGACCTGCGCGCAGCCGTTTTCCAGCCGCGCGGGGTCGTATGGATAATGGATGTCGGCCAATTGCTTTGGCGCCTCGGGGCGGATGATGCCGAGGTCCTTGAACGGCGCGGCGGCGGCGCTGCCCAGATTCTTGCCGCGGTCGGCGGGCTTTACCGTCGAGGCGCAGGCGCAGAGCATGCCGGCGAACAGCAGCAAAACACTAAGGCGCAGCATTTGATCCCTCCGCGCATAGCCTAGCTCGATTTTGCCCGCAGGCGAAGGCTTGGCGCGGCCTTGGCGCCTCGCGTAAGCCGAAGCGATGTTTCCGGTCGATGCGATCCTGCCCGATCTTTGCGCCGCCCTGCGCAAGTCCGCGCGCGCCGTGCTCGTTGCCCCGCCGGGCGCCGGCAAGACGACGCGCGTTCCTCCGGCTTTGCTGGACGAGGACTGGGCGCGCGGTAAAAAGCTGATCTTGCTGGCGCCGCGCCGGCTCGCTGCGCGGGCGGCGGCGGCGCGCATGGCGGCCGAACGCGGCGAGCCCGTGGGCCGGACCATCGGCTTTCGCGTACGGCTGGAAAGCCGGGTAAGCGGCGAGACGCGCATCGAAATCGTCACCGAAGGCGTGTTCACCCGTATGATCCTTGACGATCCATCTTTGCGGGGAATCGCGGCGGTGATCTTCGACGAGTTTCACGAGCGCAGCCTGGAAGGCGACCTTGGGCTCGCGCTTGCGCTCGATGCCCAGGCCGGACTGCGGGAGGATTTGCGCCTGCTCGTGATGTCGGCGACGCTGGATGCGGCGCGCGTGGCGGCGCTGATGGACGACGCCCCCGTGCTGCGCGCCGAAGGGCGCATGTTTCCGATTACAACGCGCTATCGTGGGCGTGGCCAGCGCCCGATCGAAGATCAGATGGCCGACGCGGCGCGCGCGGCCTTGCGCGAGGAGGGCGGCAGTCTGTTGTGTTTTCTGCCGGGCGCGCGCGAGATTGAGCGGACGGCGCGGGCGCTGAACGAAGCCGTCCGCGATCCGTCGGTCGAAATTCGTCCGCTATACGGCGCGATGGAAAGCGCCGCGCAGGATGGAGCGATTGCCCCGGCTGCGCCGGGCCGGCGAAAAATCGTGCTGGCCTCAGCCATTGCCGAAACCAGCTTGACGATCGAGGGCGTGCGCGTGGTGATCGATTCCGGTCTGGCGCGCCGGCCGAAATACGAGCCATCGACGGGCCTCACACGGCTGGAAACCGTGCGTGTCAGTCAGGCGGCGGCCGAGCAAAGACGCGGCCGCGCCGGAAGGCTAGAGCCGGGCGTGTGCTGGCGGCTGTGGGATGAAGGCGAGACGCGCGCGCTTATTCCGTTCGATCCGCCGGAGATTATGGAAGCGGATTTGTCAGGCCTCGGGCTCGATCTGGCGGCGTGGGGCGTCGCCGATCCTGCGCAATTGCGCTGGCTTGATCCGCCGCCGCGCGCGCCGTGGCAAGAAGCGCTGGGCCTGCTGAAGGACGTCGGCGCGCTTAACGATGATGGAAGATTGACGGCGCACGGCGCCGCCTTGGCCGCGCTCCCGCTGCCGCCGCGCCTGTCGCACATGGTTGTGCAGGCGGTGAGTAGTGGGCGCGCGCGGCTCGCGGCGCGACTGGCGATCCTGCTCGGCGAACAGGGTCTTGGCGGGCGCGACGCCGATGCGCGCGAGCGCGTACGTCGGCTGGAGCAGGAAGGTTCACCGCGCGCAAAGAGCGCGCGCAACCTCGCCGACCGCATCGCCACGCGGGCAGGGGCTGGGAACGAAACCATCGAGGCGGAACAGGCAGGCGCTGTTCTGGCGGCCGCGTTTCCGGAGCGTGTTGCGAAAGCGAGAGCCGGTGGGCGCGGAGAGTTCGTTTTGGCTAATGGCCGCGCCGCGGCGATCGAGCCGAGCGATGGGTTGGCACGCGCTTCATTCCTGATTGTGGCCGATCTCACCGGTCGGGCCGATCGCGCGGTGATCCGCTTCGCCGCGCCGCTGGAGGAACGCGAACTGGAACGCGTGTTTGTCGACCGCATCGACACAGCAGAGACCGTACGGATAGAGCAGGGCGTGCTGCGATCCGTGCGCGTACGCCGGCTGGGTCGGATCGTGCTGAATGAGACGCCGCTTGAACGGCCGAGCGCTGAGGCTGTGCGCGGGGCGATTCTCGATCTCTTTCTCGAACAAGGCCCTGAGACTCTGCCATGGCGGGATTCTGAACGGCAATTGCGTGCGCGCGTGGCCTTGCTGCGTCGTTTGGACGGCGAAGAGGCGTGGCCTGATCTTTCGGATGATGCGCTGAACGCTCAGGCGGACGAATGGCTGGGCCCGACGCTGGAAGGCGTGCGCGCGCTCAGCGATCTTGGCGACGGTCGTCTGCTGCGGGCGCTGGAAGGGTTGCTTACCTACGAGCAAAAGCGCCGGCTGGAGAGCGATGCGCCGAGCATCCTGCATACGCCCGCCGGCGGCCATGCGCCGATCGATTACCTGGCGCAGGCCGGTCCCAGCGCCGCGATGCGGCTACAGGAGATGTTCGGTGTGGCTGAGCATCCTCGCATAGCGCGCGGGCGCATAGGACTGACGATCACGCTTCTTTCGCCTGCGCACCGGCCGATCCAGACGACGGGCGATCTGCCGGGGTTTTGGCGCGGCTCCTATGCAGACGTGCGCGCCGAAATGCGCGGGCGGTATCCCAGACATGCCTGGCCGGAAGATCCGCTGAACGCCGAGCCGACGCGCCGCGCCAAACCGCGTCAGTAGTGGCGGCGCAAATCGGCTTCGAGCTTGATTGGCGTCGGCCCGGCGGCGAGGCGGTAGCGATAGACCTGCAAATTTTCCATCACGCGCTGCACGTAATTGCGCGTCTCGGTGATCGGTATGAGTTCGACCCAATCGACTACGTCGATCTGGCCCGAGCGCGGATCGCCCCAATCGCTAATCCACTGGTTCGCGCGGCCTGGGCCGGCGTTGTAGGAGGCGATGGCGAGGACATAGGAGCCGTTGAACTGGTCGATCAACTGCTGGAGATACGCCGAGCCGAGCGTGAGATTGTAATTCTGGTCGCCCGTTAGCGCGCCCGGCGAATAACTCATGCCAGAGCGTTTGGCGGTCGTCCGCGCCGTGGCTGGCATCAATTGCATAAGGCCGCGCGCGCCCACCGGACTGATCGCCTGGGCGTCGAATTCGCTTTCCTGCCGTGCAATCGCCAGCAATAGCGCCGGCTCCGGCCGGTCAGCGCCGCGGGCGCTGTCGGGCAGATCGATCAGCGGGAAGGCCGCCTCCTGCGCGACGATGTTGCGGCGTATGCCGGCCTTCGCACTGCGTACGGCGATGCGATTGTAATAATTGGCGCGCGCCAATTCAGCGAGCATTTCATGCTCTGCCGGCGTATTGAGCTGATCGTCGAGATAAAATGAGATCAGTTCGAAGCTGCTCCGATCGCCGCTCTGGGCCACGAGGCGCAGCGCACGCACCAGTTCCATTTTTTCAAACGCGGCGCGCGCTTCAGGGGTTACGGGCGATTCATTGACCAGGGAGAGCATCGCCGCTGGATCGTGCTTCAACGCGGCGAGCTGGCCATAATAGGTGAAGCTGTAGGCGGCGGCCTGTGTCATCGCCGCGTCGGCGTCGGCGGTCTGGTTCAGCGCAGACGCGGCCTCGCCCCGCCAATAAAGCGCGCGCGCCTTGCTGACCGGCGTGCTGACATTGGCGTCCAGATGCGAAAAATGTGCGGCGGCTTTGGTCGGGTCTTTCAGAAATCGCAGCGCGATCCATCCGGCGAGCCATTCGGCGTCGGCGAAGCCTTCGCCTGATGTTAGCCCGTGATTGGCCGCAAGATTGTAAGCCAACGAGTATTGGCCGGCGCGCAGGGCCCGCGGCACGTAAAGGCGCGTTTCGGCGGACAGCGCCTCGCGCACGCTTGGCGCGGCTTCCAGCGCATTGACCTTGGAGATGATCGGCAGCGCGTCTTCCGGGCGCCCGGCGCGGCGCACATAGCGGGCGCGATCGTAGAGCAGCCCTGGAGTTTCGGCGCGCGAAGCCGGAACGGCCGCCAGCTTGGCGCTGACGCCGGGGCCGGCCTTGCGCTTTCTGGTTTTCCGATAGGCCAGCGGTTCATTGGCCTGCAACGCGATACGCGCGTTCGCCACGGCGCGATCGGCTGGATCGAGGCGGGACACGAGGCGCTGCGCGCCGGAGCGATCGTCGCGCCACAACATGCGATCGACGCGATCGGCTGTGTCCTGATCGGTGATCACGCCGGAAAATTGCGACAACAGCAAATTCTCGGCGCGCGGCGTTAGCGTTCGTTCGCGCCAGGTGTCGCGCGCCAGGGTGTTGGCTTCGGCGGTCTTGCCGGTTTGCGCATAAGCGATTGCGAGCGCGGCTTGCCCGTCTCCGGAAAGCGGGGCGCCGTCGGCTGTGAGCCAGGCGATGCGTTGTTCGGCGCTTAGCCCGGAGTCGATGATCATCTGCTCGCCGCGCCGGCGCATCGTATCGCGGCCCGGCCAAGCCTTAAGGTCGGTGAGCGCCTGATCCACTTCGCTGAACAGCGAATCCGAATTCTGCGCCGCGGCCAGCCGCCAACTGAGGATTTTCCGCACCAGCGGGTCGGCCGCGCTGGCGCGCGCCCCGCGCACACGGGTCCAGTCGCCGTACTGGGCGCCGGTGAGGCCGTCACGCAGCAGCGCCATGTCCGAGCCGGACACCACCGGGCCCATGATCAGGGTGGCGGTCTGGGCCGGTTCCTGCGCCCTGCCGCAGGCCACGGCTACGACCAGCGTGGCCAGAAGCCCGACGCCGCCCGCCCGTATCATCTGAAAACCCAACCGACGCGCCATGCGTCGCCTCCGCTTGCCAAAAGATTTCGGGGCCGGATAAGTCCGGCACGCACTGGGTTTTATCTCATGATTCAAGGTTCACTGACCGCTCTCATCACACCCTTTCGTGACGGAATAGTGGATGAACAGGCGTTTGTAGCACTGGTTGAGAGGCAGATCGCCTCTGGAACGCATGGGCTGGTCCCCTGCGGCACTACGGGCGAATCGCCCACTCTTAGCCATGCAGAGCACCGCCGGGTGGTGGAACTCTGCGTAAAGACCGCTGCCGGGCGGGCCCCTGTGGTCGCAGGAGCGGGGTCGAATTCCACAGAAGAATCCGTGGACCTGGTCCGCCACGCCAAGGCCGTGGGGGCGGACGCGGCGCTCGTTGCGACGGGTTATTACAACAAACCGAGCCAGGCCGGCCTGATCGCTCATTTCCGAACGCTGAGCGAGGCCGTCGATCTGCCGCTCTTTGTCTACAACGTCCCGGGCCGGACGATCGTCGATATTTCGGTGGACACGCTGGGGGCGCTGTCCAAGCTCAAAAACGTCGCCGGCGTGAAGGACGCCACTGGCGAACTCGACCGTGTCGGCAATCACCGGCGGCTATGTGGAGAAGATTTCATCCTGCTGTCCGGCGATGACGGCTCGGCGCTGGGCTTCAACGCGCTGGGCGGCACGGGCTGCATATCGGTGACCTCGAACGTCGCGCCGGCGCTTTGCGCGCAAATGCAGGAAGCTTCGCTCAAGGGCGACTACGCCGCCGCGCGCGCGATCAACGACAAATTGGCCAGCCTGCACACGATTTTGTTCTGCGAACCTTCGCCGGCGCCGATAAAATACGCCTGCTCTCTGCTCGGGCTTTGCACAGAAGACGTCCGCCTGCCGCTGTTGCCAATGACGGAGGAGGGCAAGGCGAAGGTGCGCGCGGCGATGAAGCTGGCTGGCTTGCCGGTCTGAAATGGCCAAAAAAGCCTCCAACGAAAAGCTGGTGGCGGAAAACCGGCGCGCCCGCTTCGATTATTTTCTCGAAGATAATTTCGAAGCCGGCCTCGCGCTGCTCGGCACAGAGGTAAAGGCGCTGCGCCTCGGGCGGGCGAATATCGCCGAGAGCTATGCCAGCGTCGAAGACGGCGCGCTTTACCTGATTAACGCGACGATCCCGGTCTATCCCCCCGCCGGCCAGTTCAATCACGAGCCGACGCGCAAGCGCCGCCTGCTGGTGCACAAGCGCCAGTTCAACAAACTACGCGGCGCGGTAGAGCGGGAGGGGCGCACCATTGCGCCGCTGCGGCTCTATTTCAACGATCGCGGCATCTGCAAGATCGAACTGGCCGTCGCCACCGGCAAGAAAGCCGCCGACAAGCGCGCAACGACGAAAGAGCGCGACTGGAAGCGCGATCAGGCGCGGCTGATGCGCGAGAAAGGGTGACGCCGCCGAACATGCCTGCCGGCGGTTCAGATATTGAGCAATGGCTCGCGGCGGGGGTGCGGGAGCATCAGGCGGGGCGCCTGCACGAGGCGGAGCGTCTTTACAAGCGGGTGCTCGGCGTTGAGCCCCGCCATGCCGATGGGCTGCATCTGTTGGGCGTCCTGTCCCTGCAAGCGGGGCGCGCCGACGCTGCGGTGGAATTGATCGGGCGTGCGATCGGTATCGATGATCGCCAGCCGGGCTATCATAACAATCTGGCGGCCGCGCTGCACGCCTTGGGCCGATTTGACGAGGCCGCCGCCGCCTGTCGCCGGGTGATCGCTCTGGATCCGGCAAACATCCAGGCGCAGGGCCGTCTTAGTAGCCTGCTGATGGCCTTGGGACAGTTGGATCAGGCTGCCGATGCCTGTCGGCGTCTCATTCAACTGCAGCCGGCTTCGGCGATGGCGCATAATAATCTTGGCGCGGTTCTGGAGAGACAGGGATTGATGGAAGCGGCGGCGGGCTGTTTTCGCCGTGCGGTCGAACTCAAGCCCGACTTCGCCGGCGCCCATAACAACCTCGGCGGGGCCCTCCAGTCCCTGGGGCGGCTCGGCGAAGCGGTGGAGAGCTACCGGCGCGCCATTTCGGTCGAGCCCGGTTATGCCCAAGCGCACAATGATCTGGGCGCGGTGCTGCAAGTGATGGGGCGGCGCGACGAGGCGATCGCCTGCTACCGCCGCGCGGCGGATTTGAACCCGGATAGGGCCGATATCCAGCTAAACCTCGGCGTCGCCTTGCAAGTGGCGGCCAAGCCCGAGGCGGCGGCGGCGTGTTTTCGCCGCGCTGTCGAACTGGAGCCTCAAAATGTGGAGGCTCACATGAATCTTGGGGCCGCCATGATGGCGCTGGGCCAGCCGGCGAAGGCGGCGGGATGCTTCCAGCGGGTGGTGGAACTCGATCCTGCCAGGGCTGATGTCGATAGCGACCGGCTGCTGTGCCTGAACTACGCCGAGATGTCGCCCGAGGCGCTGTTGGCCGAACACCGGGCCTGGGCGGCGCGCCACGAAACGCCTCTGGCGCCATCGGCCCCGGCCTACGCCAACGGGACCGATCCGGATCGGCGGCTGCGCATTGGTTATGTGTCCGGGGATTTCAATTTCTCTCCGGGCGGCATTTTTTTGACCAAGGTGCTGGCGACGCACGATCCCGGCGCGGTTGAAGTTTTCTGCTATGCCAACAATGTCCGCAACGACAGCACCACGCAGAGGCTGCGGGAATACGCGCACCATTGGCGCGACATAGCGCGCGTCGCCGATTCCGATGCGGCGGCGATGATCAGCCAGGACGGAATCGATATCTTGATCGACCTTTCCGGACACACCGCCCTCAACCGGCTGCTGCTGTTCGCCCGCCGTCCTGCGCCGCTGCAGGCGTCCTGGCTCGGCTATCCAGGGACTACTGGACTCGCCGGCATCGACTATCTGTTGATGGACGCGGCCGCCATGCCGGCGGGGGCCGAGCGTTTCTGCACTGAGGCGGTGGCGCGTCTGCCGCGCGGCCGGTTCTGTTACACGGCGCCTGATTACGCGCCGGATGTGATCGCCTCGCGCCCTGACGGGCCGATCACCTTCGGCAGTTTCAACAACATCATAAAGGTCGGTCCGGAGGTGGCGCGGCTCTGGAGCGAGGTTCTGGCTGCGACTCCGGGTTCGCGCCTTGTCTTGAAATGGGAGGGCCTCGACGAACAAGCCATGCACGACCGCGTGGCCAATCTTTTCGCCGAAGCGGGGCTGGACTTGAGCCGGCTGGAGCTTCGAGGCCACGCGCCCCACCGAGAGATGCTGGCGGAATATGGCGGGATCGACATCGGCCTCGATCCTTTTCCCTTCTGCGGCGGCCTGACGAGTTGCGAGGCTCTATGGATGGGCGTTCCACTCGTGACCCTGCCGGGCGACCGGGTCGCCTCGCGCCAGACGCTGGGCTTCCTCACTGTCCTTGGGCTGGACGATCTCGTGGCGGCGTCCAAGGCCGATTATGTGCGCATCGCCGCCGCTCTCGCCGCCGACCCGGCGCGTAGAGCTGAACTGCGGCGCACGTTGCGCGCGCGCATCCAAGGTTCAGCCCTTGGGGATGGCCGCTTGTTCACGCCGACGCTGGAGGGCGCCTTTCGTTGGATGTGGCGAGAGCGGTGCGCCGGGCGGCCCGCGCAGACGTTCGATGTTCTGCTAGGCTAGCGGCATCGCTGCACGACAGAAGGAAAGTCATTGCTGCGGCTTCTGAAACATCCACCGATCGGCGTGCTGGCGGCCGTAGGTTTGCTGCTGCTCGTCGGCGCGCTCGGCAAGCCGGCGCGCAATGATCGGGACTGGTATCCGTATCTCGCGCGCACGACGCACGCGGCGATGACCAATAGCGGGTTCGCGGTCACGCCGGTGACGGACTGGCGCTATGACGCGAAGGATGCAGTGTCGAAGGATTACACCGCCGCCGCTTACGATTACGCCACCTTGCGCAAGGTCTGGCTGGTGCTGGAGCCGCAGCCGGGCAGCACGCTGGCCGCCCATACGTTTCTGCTGTTCGAGTTCACCGGCGATCGCCTGCTCGGTGTGACGATCGAGGCGCGGCGCGAGCGGTATGAGGATTATTCCGCCTGGGACGGGCTCTGGAACGCCTATGAACTGTCCTACCTCTGGGGTACGGCGCACGATCTTCTCGCCCGCCGCGCGGTGATGCTGGACCATCAGGTGTTCATGTATCCGCTCACGGTGAACGAGGCGGGCGAGCGCCATGTGCTGAAGCGCCTGGTGGAGCGCACGGCCGCGCTGGAAAAGACCCCGCGCTATTACAACACGCTGACGTCCAACTGCACGAACGAACTGGCGAAGGCGACGAAGCTGAAATGGGATGCGTCCTTCATTCTGACGGGCACGGCGGACGATCATCTCTACAAGCTCGGCCTCATTCCCGGAGAAAACTTTCCGGCCGCCGAACAGCGCGCGGAGATCACGACGTTCGTAAAGGCGAACAACGGCGAGCAGAATTTCGACGCTGTGCTGCTGGCGGAGTTGCGGAAGCGTTGGGGAGATGGCGGGCGGTAATTGCGCGACGCACGCCGATTGAGCCGCTATGCGCACGGTCCCGCTGATGACGAGCCGCTGGTGTCGTTCGACAACGGCGCGGACCCGGACACGAAGACGTACCTGCTTGAGGACGCGCAGGGCTCGGTGATCGCGGGGACGGCGGCGTCGGGGCTGGCGAGCTTCGTCAACACCTATGACGAATACGGGCAGCCGGGGCCGAACAATGCCGGGGCGTTTCAGTATACCGGCCAAGTGTGGCTGCCGTTCGCGTCGGTCTATCACTACAAGGCGCGCGCCTACGATCCGGCGCTGGGGCGGTTTTTGCAAACCGATCCGATTTTGTATGCGGGCGGCGTCAATCTCTACGCGTATGTCGGGAACGATCCGGTGAACGCGACCGATCCGAGCGGGCTACAGCAAGGCTGCACTTTTAATCCGGGCGATGTGGGCGTCTGTGGCCACAAAACTGCCACACCGTCCACGTCAGGGGGCGTATTTGTTCCCACATGGCTTCAAGCTGGCGGCTGGATCGCGTCGGACAGGGGGGTTCGTCGCGGGCCGCTTGCTTAAAGAAGCACTTACAGCAACGGTGAATGTGGCGAACGACATCTGCTCCCACGTAAGAGACGGTACTCGCGGCTCAACGCTTCAAATCGGAGCTGGAGGACAAGGCAGTGTGACGAAGCTTGGGGCCGCGATTGGGTCAGTTGGTATCGCCATGGACTCTCATCTCAGCTTTGCACTCTATGGTATGATCGGGCGGGGACGGGGAATCGGCGGTGGCGGTGTTCTGGGCTTGACTATCCAGGGCTCCAACGCGCCGACAGTGGGAGATTTGAGCGGTTTTTTTGCCAATGGAAGCGGCGGCGGCGGAGATGTAGTAGCCGGCACGGTAGATGCGTTCTTCGGAATCGCACACACCACTAACAAGGCGGTCGTTGGCGGAGGTCTCACCGCTGGATTGGGAGAAGGCGTTACTGCGTTTATTGGAGGGTCCTACACAGGCCTGACGCCGACGCTCGATGTGGGTAAAATGGTTTGTCCGAGTGTAAGGGCAGGTTAGCTATGAAACCGAACAAGCCCCGAAAGAAAATCCTCCAACACCTTTGCGATATATATTCTACCTACTCTGTCTTCTTATGGTTGGGCGTTGCATTTTACCTCACACGGGCGAGGCCGACGGAAACAGAGCCGAGTCGCGGATTTGTGTACCCGATGCCCGCGCACGGCCCGCCGGTTTACATCTCGCTATTTGATGCGTTTGTGCTCGTCGGGATTCCCGTCGCTGCAATCATTGCTGCTATAGTTTATCGGAGGCTGGATAAGAAGTAATAGTGACCTGCTCCCCGAAAACCGGACCACGCGAAGCTGGAAAATTCCGCCGGAATCCGGGGACACAATACCTAGAATCCGGGGCACAATACCTACGATCCGGCGAGCCGGCTCTATCAGAATCTGGGGACACATACCATTTAACCCTGCGCGAACGGGTCAAGCCTTGCCTACGATCCGGCGAGCCGGCTCTATCAGACCAGCGTGGGCGGAGTTTCCACGCGCTATCTCTATGACGGGGCGGACATCATCGGAACGTACAATTCCTCCGGCACGCTGCTGAAGCGCTATGTGCATGGGGCTGGCGTGGATGAGCCGCTGGTTTCGTTCGACAACGGGGCGGACCCGGAAACGAAAACCTGGCTGCTGGCCGATGAGCGCGGCTCGGTGATTGCGGGTACGGCGGCTTCGGGTCTGGCGAGCTTCGTCAACTCTTACGACGAATACGGCCAGCCGGGGCCGAACAACGCCGGGCCGTTTCAATATACCGGCCAGGTCTGGCTGCCGTTCGCGTCGGTCTATCACTACAAAGCGCGCGCCTACGATCCGGCGCTGGGGCGGTTTTTGCAGACCGATCCGATTTTGTTCGACGGCGGGATGAACCTGCACGGTTACGTCGCCAACGCCTGCGATTATGGCCCCCGGTCTTGGCTGCGCGAAACCGGGGCCGAGCGCGTTTTCCTGCGGCGGGAGAAGGGAAAAGCGCAGGAAAACAAACGTGCGCAAATACTTATCCCACCCCGAAAATTCTCCCGCATAATCCTCCCGTCCTGACACGGGAGGGTTTCGGAGCGCTCCGAAAGTTCTGAAATGTCAGGGCGGCGATCGGTGCGGGTTCTGCCTTCGGGGTAGTTGAAACCGAAGGGTCCGGAGCTGTCGGAAGCTCTGCGCATGCACCGGAAACTGGGCAAGGAGCTAAGCCTCTGGGCGTCCATCCAGAGCGCGAGCCGCTGGGCCAAGTACAACTCCGCGGTCCCTGACCGGGAAGAACGATCGCAAACCGGGGCGCGTACAGCGCGCAGGCGCTGCGCAAGCGGCGTCGCGAAAAAAGAATCTCGGCGCGCTGTTCGCGCCCCGACCTCCCGCTTGCCGGGAATATTTCCAAACGCGGAGCGAAAGCCCGCGGGTGTGAAAGTGCGTGTGTAACCGAATGCTTTCCCACAATCGCGGATCAGCCCAGCGCCTGTTTCGCGCGCGCAAATATCGCTTCGAACATCTCCGCCGTCAGCCGCCCGGTGTTCGTGTTGAGTCGCGAGCAATGATACGAATTGATCAGCGTGTAGGCGCCGACTTTTGTTTCAGCGCCGTGGCCGGGCGCCATATCGGTTTGCTTTGCGCCGAGCGCGCGCAGCACATTGCGGCGCGACACGTCTCCCAGGGTGATCAGCACCTTCAGGCGCGGCAAGGCGGTCAGGCGCGCTTGCAGGAACGGGCGGCACACGGCTTCTTCTTCGCCGGTCGGCTTGTTGCCGGGCGGGGCGCAGCGCACGGCGTTGGTGATCATCGCGTCGATCAGCGTCAGGCCGTCCTGCGGATCGGCGCGGTAGGCGCCCTTGGCGAAGCCGAATTTCAACAGCGTGCCGTAGAGCAGGTCGCCGGCGTAATCGCCAGTGAAGGGGCGGCCCGTGCGGTTGGCGCCCTGCCTGCCCGGCGCGAGGCCGACGATCAACAGCCGCGCGTTCGGATCGCCGAACGAGGGCACGGCGCCGTTGAACCAGTCGGGCTGTTGGGCGGCGTTGTCGCGGCGGTAATCGACCAGGCGGGGGCAGAGCGGGCAATCGCGCGGCGCTTCGGGCGTGGTAGGAGCTGGGGCGATCATGACCGAAACAGGCGAGACGTCCGTATTGATCGGACTGGGAACAAACATGCCGCACGGCGCGCTGGCGGGCCCGTCCCTGCTGGAGGCGGCCTTATCGGCGATCGAAGCGGCCGGCGTAAAGGTGCTGGCGCGATCCAGCTATTGGACCAGCCCGGCTTGGCCGCCCGTCGATCCGCCCGATCCAGCGTTCACCAATGCGGTTGCGGCGGTAGCGGCGGAGGGGTGGACGCCCGCCAGCCTCTATGCGGTGCTCGCCGGGGTCGAACGTGATTTCGGCCGGCGGCGGCGCGTACGCTGGGCGCCCCGGACGCTGGACCTCGATATTCTGGATTTTGCCGGTCTGGTGGCGCCCGCGCCCCTGATCCTCCCCCATCCCCGGCTGCATGAGCGCGCCTTCGTCCTGGCGCCGCTGGCCGAGATCGCCCCGCACTGGCGCCATCCTACGCTGGGGCTTGAGGCGCAGACCATGCTGGCAGACCTGGCCGAGACCGCGGCGACGCGGCTAGCGCCTTGATTTGCTTTGCCCCGCGCTTACGCGTTGATCGCGGGCGCAATTGGCCCTACTTTATGCGTTTAGCCCTGAAGGAAGATCGCTCTTGGCCCGCGTCACGGTAGAAGATTGCGTCGATAAGGTCCCCAACCGGTTCTCGCTGGTGCTGTTGGCGGCCCATCGCGCCCGGCAGATTTCCTCCGGCGCGGCCCCCCTTGTCGAGCGGGACCGGGACAAAGACCCGGTCGTGGCGCTGCGCGAAATCGCCGAAAACGCCGTCCGGCCCGAAGATACGCGCGAAGCCCTGATCCTGACCTTTCAGGACGTTCAGCCGGCGGCCCAGGCCGAAGACGAGCAGGACCGCTTGGCCCTTACCGCGCCGACCACGTCCAGCGAGGACGAAGTCCTGCGCGCGCTTCAGGCCGAGCAGGAGGCCCAGCGCGACGAGCGCTACTGATGCCCGAAGGGGCGACCGTCGTCCCGTTGCCAGTTGCGGCAAATGTGGGAAAGCCGGTCGCTCCGCCGCGCGCGCTGCGCCAGTTCGAACTGGTCGAGCGCGTCAAGGCGTACGATCCCGACGCCGACGAAAATCTGATCAACCGGGCCTATGTGTTCGGCCTCCAGATGCATGGCGGACAGGTTCGCCATAACGGCGACCCGTATTTCGCCCATCCGATCGAAGTAGCCGGCATACTCACCGAATACAAGCTCGACACCGCCACGATCGTCGCCGGCCTGCTGCACGACACGATCGAAGATACGGTGGCCACCAAAGAGCAGATCGCCAAACAATTTGGCGAAAACGTCGCCGAACTCGTCGATGGCGTGACCAAGCTGTCGCTGCTGGAACTGTCGCCCGATCAGAACAAACAGGCGGCGAACCTCCAAAAATTCCTGCTCGCGACAGCCAGGGACGTACGGGTGCTGTTGGTGAAACTGGCGGACCGGCTGCACAACATGCGGACCTTGAAGTTCATCCCGAGCGCGGAAAAGCGGCGGCAGATCGCCCACGAAACGCTCGATATCTACGCCCCGCTGGCGCGCCGGATCGGCATGGACAGGATGTCCACCGAACTTGAAGAGCGCGCGTTCGAGGAGGCCTATCCCGAACCGTTTCACGCCATAAGCGCGCGGCTGTCGCGCCTGCGGGCCGAGCGCGGCGCCAATCTAACGCACATCAAGTCGACGATCGCCTCCAAGCTCGCCGAAAGCGGCGTGCCGGCGGCGCTTTATGGCCGTGAAAAGCAGCCCTATTCGATCTGGCGCAAATTGCAGCGCAAGAGCGTGCAGTTTTCCGATCTGGCGGACATCTATGCGTTTCGCGTGATCGTGCAGAGCGCGGAAGATTGCTACCGCGCGCTTGGCGTTCTGCACCGAACATGGCGGGCGGTGCCTGAATCGTTCGAGGATTACGTCTCCAATCCCAAGCCCAACGGCTATCGCTCGATCCACACCACGGTCGTCGGGCCCGGCAATGTGCGGGTGGAAATCCAGATCCGCACCGAGGAGATGGACCGCATCGCTGAACTCGGCGTGGCCGCGCACTGGCGCTACAAGAACGAAGCCTATGGCTTCGACGCCGAGCAATCGGCGTCAAAGGGGCTCGACGCGCGTGCGGCGGTGCAATCGCTGCTCGACATCGCCGACCATGGCGGGGACGCCGACGAGTATCTCGAGCACACCAAGCTCGATATGTATCAGGATCACGTCTTTGCCTTCACGCCAAAGGGCAAACTGATCGCTTTGCCGAAGGGCGCCTCGCCGCTGGATTTTGCATACGCGGTGCACTCCAATATCGGCGACCGCGCGGTCGGCGCGCGGATCGGCGGGGAAGAGCGCCCGCTGCGCACCGTGCTCCGCAATGGCGACGTGGTGGAAATCCTGACCTCCGATCATGCCGCGCCGGCGCCGGGCTGGGCTTCGCTGACGCGCACGGGCCGGGCCCGCTCGGCGCAGCGCCGGCTTGAGCGCATCGTGCGCCGCGACGAGTTCGAGCGCCTTGGCCGGGAGCTTACGGCGCAGGCGCTGGAACACGTCGGGCGGGACCTGCCAAACACCTCTCTCGCCGATGCCGCGCGCAAGCTCGGTTTCGACAATGAGGTGGAAATGTTCGTGGGCGTTGGCGAAGGGCAAGTCCGCGCCAGTGCGGTTGCGGCGACGGCGTTTCCGGGTCTGCACGAAAAGCTCAAGATCGCACAGGATGCGCGCGAGCCGATCGAGGAACGTAAGGCCAGGCTCTATGTCCAAGGCGGGCATCTGACGCCGGGCGCCGCGCTGCATTTCGCCGAATGTTGCTCGCCGATACCAGGCGACAGGATTGTGGGCGTGCAAACCAAGGGGCAAGGCGTAACGATCCACGCAATCGATTGCGAACGTCTTGGCGAACTGGACGAAGACGCCGTCGAGT
Organism: Caulobacterales bacterium; assembly: GCA_035549875.1. Lineage (GTDB taxonomy): Bacteria > Pseudomonadota > Alphaproteobacteria > Caulobacterales > Aquidulcibacteraceae > JAKFWI01. The sequence goes on along the minus strand of DASZPV010000066.1, from coordinate 71,419 downwards.
GGATCGATCTGGCGTGGACGGATGCTGCGCGTGATCACGCTCTGGCGGTTGGGCGGATCGTAGCGGTGGCCGAAAATGCGCGCGGCACCCTGGCTCAGCTCTGCAAGATCATCGCCGATCACGAGGGCAATATTCTCGATATTCGCATCAAGAAGCGCGCGAGCAACTTCTTTGACATGCGCTTTGATATCGAGGTGGCGGACGTAAAACACCTGGCGAACATTCTCGCCGCGATGCGCACCAGCAAGACGGTGCGGGAAGTCGAACGCGTTAGAGGCTAGAACAACAAGAAGCGGCAAAGCCGCAAATAGGGAGAAGGACTCATGGACGTTCAAACCATCGTTATCTGGCTGGCGATCGGCGCCATCGCCGGCTGGCTCGCCGGCATTGTGGTCAAGGGCGGCGGCTTCGGGCTGGTCGGCGACATCATCGTCGGCATCCTCGGCGCTTTTGTCGGCGGCTGGCTGTTCGGCATGCTGGGCCTCGCCATTCCCGGCCCGGCGATCGTGGCCACCATCGTATCTGCTACCGTCGGTGCGATCGTGCTGTTGCTTATCGTCAAGGTCCTGAAACGGGCCTGAAATTCCGTTCGGCCAATCGACGAGGGCGCGGCGTCGCGCTAATCCTCGGTGCATGACCGAATCTGAAGTGCTGGACGAATTCCGCGCGGCAGGCGCGCTGCTGGAGGGGCATTTCATCCTGTCCTCCGGTTTGCGGAGCCCTGTGTTCTTTCAGAAAGCGTTCGTGTTCCAATATCCGGCGCGGACCGAGCGCCTCTGCCGCGCGCTGGCGGAAAAAGCCACAGCAGCCTTCGGGCGGATCGATCTTGTTGTTTCGCCGGCGGTGGGCGGGATTATTCCGGGTTATGAGACCGCGCGCCATCTGGGCGCCCGCGCCGTGTTCACCGAGCGCGACGGCGGCGTAATGACCTTGCGGCGCGGGTTTACCATCGACCGGGGCGAGCGCGTGCTGATCGTTGAGGACGTGATCACCACGGGCCTGTCGTTCAACGAGTGCGCCGCGGCGATCAAGGATGCGCCGGGCGAGATCGTCGGCGGCGCCTGCATCATCGACCGCTCGAACGGAAAGGCCGAAGGCGCGGCGGGTATGAAGCTGGTTTCGCTGGCGCAGGTAAATGCGCCGGCCTATCCGGCCGATCAATTGCCGCCGGAACTGGCCGCGATCCCGCCGGTAAAGCCGGGCAGCCGGGGCCTGGCCGCGTGAACCAACGCATTCGCCTCGGCGTCAACATCGATCACGTCGCGACGATCAGAAACGCGCGCGGCGCGTCCTATCCCGATCCGGCGCGCGCCGCTGTCATTGCGCTTGAGGCAGGCGCTGACGGCATCACCGCACATCTGCGCGAAGATCGCCGCCACATCTCCGATGCCGATATCGATCACCTGGCCGCGATGTTGCGCGAACGCGGCCGCCCGCTGAATCTCGAAATGGCGGTGACGTCGGATATGCTCGACATCGCGCTTAAGCATCGGCCGCCCGCCGTGTGCCTTGTGCCTGAGCGGCGCGAAGAACGCACAACGGAAGGCGGGCTCGATGTCGCCGCAGGGCACAATTGGATCGCACCATTTGTTGAGAAGCTGCGCGCCAACGGTTCTCGCGTTTCGTTGTTCATTGGCGCCGACCCGCAGCAGATCGAAGCGGCGAGCCGAACAGGCGCCGCGGTCATTGAACTGCATACTGGCGCCTTTTGCGATGCCGTGCGCGAACGGCGTGAAGAGGAAGCCGCGCTCACGTTGAAGGCGCTGAGCGCGGGGGCGGCGCAGGCGGCGGCGCTCGGTCTCGAAGTCCATGCCGGCCACGGCATCGATTATGACACTGTCGCCGCGATCGCGGCGCTGCCGCAGGTGGCTGAGCTTAACATAGGGCACTTTCTGATCGGCGAAGCCGTGTTCATTGGCCTGGAAGCGGCCATCGGCCGCATGCGCACGCTGATGGACACGGCCCGCGCCCAAAGCGGGGTAGTGGCGAGGGCCCCCGCGTGATTGTAGGCATCGGCTCGGACCTGATCGACATCCGGCGGATCGAAAAGGCGCTTCAGCGCCATGGCCAGCGTTTCGCCGAAAGGGTGTTTACGCCCGTGGAACGGGCGCGATCCGAGAGAAAACCCGCCCCGGCAGCCAGTTACGCGAAAAGATTCGCCGCCAAGGAGGCCTGCGCCAAGGCGCTCGGCACCGGCATGCGGGGCGGCGTGTTCTGGCGCGATATGGGGGTTGTGAACCAATCCTCGGGCCGGCCGACCCTGCTCCTCACCGGTGGAGCGTCGGCGCGGTTAAAGGAGATGACGCCGGCCGGTTTTCGCGCGCATATACATCTCAGCTTGACCGACGATTTCCCGCTTGCGCAAGCTTTCGTCATTATTTCGGTCGAAAGGGACGGTTTCGACCCCCATTTCGCCGCGGAAGCGGCGCACCTGTCGGGCCCTGAATGAGCACCATGACAACAGCCAAAGAGGCCCGGGGCGAGAGCCTTTGGGAAACCGTCAAGACGATCATCTATGCGCTCGCCCTGGCGATGTGCATTCGGTTCGTGTTCGTGCAGCCGTTCCGTATTCCGTCCGGCTCGATGCAGCCGACGCTGCTGGTCGGCGATTACATGGTGGTGAGCAAATGGTCTTACGGCTACAGCCGCTTTTCGGTCGAACCGTTTAATTTTGGCTGGCCGGCGGGGCGTATTTTCGGTCATGAGCCGCAGCGCGGCGATGTGGTGGTGTTTCGTCCGGTGCCGCAGGAGGACAAGGACCTCGTCAAACGTCTGATCGGTCTGCCGGGCGACAAGATCCAGTACAAGGACAGTCAGCTCTATATAAACGGCACGCAGGTTCAGCGTACCTCCGAAGGGATTGTCCATTTCAAAGACTTTATATCAGACGGCAACGGTCACACCGTTGGATTTAATTATATTGATGTCCAAGCTTACCGAGAGACATTACCGAATGGGGTGAGTTACCTCACATTCGATCGCGATCCCAATGGCGCACTCGATAAAACGGACGTGTTTGAGGTGCCGCCCGGAAACTACTTTTTTATGGGCGACGACCGCGACAATTCGGCCGACAGCCGCACTTCGCAAGTTGGCTATGTGCCGTTCGAAAATCTCGTCGGTAAAGCGCAGTTTGTGTTCGTCTCGTTCGATCCGCTGATTTCGCTGTTGAAGCCATGGACTATATTTACCGGCTTCCGAGGTGATCGCGTCGTTCATCACGTCAATTGAGGTGGTTGGCGTGAGCAGCCAGCGGAACAAGGCCGCTCGCAAGCCAAAGGGCGTGCGCGCGGCGCAATCCGTAGAGGCGCGCCTGGGCCGCAAGTTCCGCAAGCCGGCGCTGCTACAGGAAGCGCTGACGCATTCCAGCGCCGGCGATGGCCGCACGGCGCGGGTCAATAACGAGCGGCAGGAATTTCTGGGCGATCGCGTCCTTGGCCTGGTGGTCGCCGAGCGGCTATATCGCGATTTCGCCAGCGAAGGGGAAAACGGTCTCGCGCCGCGCCTCAACGCGCTGGTTAACCGTACTGCTTGCGCGCGTGCGGCGCGGCGCGCGCGCCTGGGCGAAGCGCTGATGCTGTCGCGCTCGGAAGAGGCTGGCGGCGGGCGCGAAAAGGAAACAATCCTTGCTGACGCGTGCGAAGCGGTGATCGCCGCGCTTTACCTGGACGGCGGGCTCAAGGCCGCGCGCGAATTTATCGAAAAGTATTGGGAAGAAGAATTCGCTGCGGTGATTACCCCGCCGCAAGACGCAAAAACCGTGCTGCAGGAATGGGCGGCGGCGACCAAACGCGGCTCGCCGCGCTACGAAGTGCTCGACCGCGCAGGTCCCGACCACGCGCCGCGCTTCCGCGTGGAAGCTTCGGTGCAGGGCCTAACGCCGGCCCAAGGCGAGGGCGGCTCCAAGCGCGAAGCCGAGCGGGCCGCGGCGCTGGCGCTGCTGGCGTCGGCAGGCGTCCATGTCTGAAGCCACGTTTTGCGCGGTCGTGGCGATCATCGGGGCGCCGAACGCCGGCAAATCGACTTTGGTCAACCGGTTGGTCGGCGAGAAAGTATCGATCGTCACGCACAAGGCGCAGACGACGCGCGCGGCGGTGCGTGGCGTGGCGATGCGCGGGGCGGCGCAACTGGTGCTCGTCGATACTCCCGGCGTGTTCGCGCCCAAGCGCCGGCTTGACCGGGCGATGGTGCGCGCGGCGTGGACCGGCGCATCGGACGCCGATGTGATTGTGCATCTGGTTGACGCCCATACCGCACGGGGCCTGGACGACGCCATCCGCACGCGCCTGATCGAGGAAAAGCGCAAGGTGGTGCTGGCGTTCAACAAGGTCGATCTCGTCGAAAAGCCGGTCTTGCTTGCGTTGACTCAGACGTACACTGCTGATGGTCCGTACACGGACGTATTTATGATTTCGGCCAACTCCGGCAAAGGCGTAGACGATCTGGCCGATCATCTCGCGGACCGTGCGCCCGTGGGCCCGTGGCTGTTTCCGGAAGATCAGGCGTCCGACGCGCCCGCGCGCATCCTTGCCGCGGAGATCACGCGCGAGAAGCTGATGCTGCGTTTGCATGATGAACTGCCGTATGATGCAACGGTGGAAACCGAAAGCTGGCAGGAGCACAAGGACGGTTCGGTTCGGATCGATCAGACGATCTACGTCGCGCGCGATAGCCAGAAGAAGATCGCCATCGGCGAAGGCGGGCAGGTCGTGAAGGCGATCGGCGCTGCGGCGCGCAAGGAGCTTGAGCACGCGCTGGATCGCCGCGTGCATTTGTTCCTGAACGTGAAGGTGCGCGAGAACTGGGCCGAGGAGCGTGCGCGCTACGAGGCGATCGGGCTGGAGTGGGAAAATTAGCGGCTGTTTTTTGGCGCCGCTTTGGCTTATGTTGCGCATATGTCCTTGCTCGATCGTATCACGATAAACCCCGCCCAGTGTGGCGGCAGGCCGTGCATCCGCGGCATGCGTATCCGCGTGCGCGACGTCCTCGATATGTTAGCCGGCGGCGCGGCCAGCGAGGACATTCTGGCGGACTTCCCTGATCTTGAGGCGGACGATATTCGCGCCTGCCTCGTCTATGCGGCGGCCCAGATCGACCATCCGATCATCGTCGCGGCTGAATGAAGTTCTTGATCGACCAGCAATTGCCGCCGGCTCTGGCGCAGTGGCTGGCCGAGCGGAATTGTTCTGCGGAGCACGTCAGAAAAGTCGGTCTGCGCGACGCCGAAGACAATGAAATCTGGAAAACAGCCGCTGCGAGAGGCATGGCAATCATTACCAAGGACGAAGACTTCGCGGCGCGCCGCGCACGCGTCGCCGGCGGCCCCGCCATTGTTTGGCTGAGAATTGGCAATGCGACGAACAAGGCGTTGCGCGAATGGTTAGAGCCGCGATGGGAAGATGTTGAACGCTCCTTGAAGGATGGTTCCGGCGTAGTTGAAGTGCGCTGACATGGAATGGTCTGACGACGCCATTGTGCTTGGCGCCAAGCCGTTCGGTGAGAGCGGGGCGATCGCGGAATTGTTCACGCGTGAGCATGGGCGCGCGGCGGCGATGGTGCATGGGGGGATAAGTCGCCGCACGCGGCCTACGCTGCAGGCCGGCAATATGGTGCGCGTGACGTGGAAGGCGCGCACCAGTGACCAACTCGGGTTTTTCTCGCCGCTGGAAGTTTCCCGTCCCTATGCGGCGCACATCATGGAGGATGCGGTCGCGCTGGCGGGGATCAATTCGGCGGTGGCGCTGCTGCGGCTCGGCTCGGCGGAGCGGCAGCCCTATCCCAATCTGTTTGAGGCGCTGATCCTGCTGATCGAGGGATTGAGCGATGCCGAAGTTTGGCCGGCGCTTTATGCGCGGTTCGAACTCGGGCTGCTGGCCGAACTTGGCTATGGGCTCGATCTTTCAGTTTGTGCGCTGACGGGGACGACCGACGATCTGGCCTTCGTCAGCCCGCGGTCGGGCCGTGCGGCCAGCCGCGAGGCGGGCGAGCAGTTCGCCGACAAGCTGCTGCGTCTGCCGCCGTTCCTGACAAACTCCGACAAACCTGTGGAAGAAGGCGACGTGGCCGATGCGCTGGCGCTGGCGGGTTATTTTCTGGAGCGGCGGCTATTTGATCCACAGGGCCAGGGCATGCCGCCGGCGCGGGTGCGGCTGATCGAACGCTTGGGGTTTGCCGGGCGACTCTGATTTAAGTGGGCTCTCGAAGGGAGCCAGAATGGCTGACGACATCGCCGCGCCGCCGCCGCCGGATGGCGGGCGCATTATCGACGAGCCGCTCGCCGAGGCGCTGAGCCGCCGGTATCTGGCCTATGCGCTCTCGACGATAACCTCGCGCGCGCTGCCGGACGTGCGCGACGGGTTGAAGCCTGTGCATCGCCGCATGTTGTACGCCATGTATCGGCTGAATCTGTCGCCGGATTCCGTGTTCCGCAAATCGGCGAAAGTCGTCGGCGACGTGATGGGCGATTACCATCCGCACGGCGACCAATCGATCTATGACGCGCTGGTGCGTCTCGCGCAGGATTTCGCCTCGCGCTATCCGCTGGTCGATGGGCAGGGTAATTTCGGCAATATCGACGGCGATAACCCCGCCGCCATGCGCTACACCGAAAGCCGGATGACGCGCGCCGCAATGGCGCTGCTCGATGGCATCGACGAGGACGCGGTCGATTTCCGTCCGTCTTATGATGGCAGCAAGGAAGAGCCTGTCGTACTGCCTGCGGGGTTTCCGAACCTGCTGGCGAACGGCTCGTCAGGCATCGCCGTCGGCATGGCGACGAGTATTCCCCCGCACAACGCCGCCGAATTGATTGATGCGTGCCTGCATCTGGCTAACCACAAGAATGCGACGATCGACGATCTGATCAAGTACATTCCCGGCCCGGATTTTCCGACTGGCGGCTTGCTGATCGAATCTCCGGAATCGATCCGCGAGGCTTATGCGACCGGGCGCGGGGGCTTTCGCGTGCGCGCTAAATGGGAGGTGGAGGAGACAAGCCGCGGCATGTGGCGCGTGGTGGTGACCGAAATTCCCTATCAGGTGCAGAAGGCCAAGCTGATCGCCAGCCTTGCCGATCTGATCGAGTTGAAGAAGGCGCCGTTGCTTGGCGACGTGCGTGATGAAAGCACGGATGTCGTGCGCATCGTGATCGAGCCGCGGGCGCGCACGGTGGAGCCCGCCGTGCTGATGGAGAGCTTGTTCAAGCTCTCCGAACTGGAAACGCGCATATCGTTGAACATGAACGTGCTCGATGCGCGGCAGGTGCCGCGTGTGATGAACCTCAAAGAAATGCTGCAGGCGTTCCTCGATCACCGGCGCGACGTGCTGCTGCGGCGCTCGCGCTTCCGGCTCGGCAAGATCGCCGCAAGGCTGGAGGTCCTTGGCGGCATGCTGATCGCCTACCTCAATCTCGACGAGGTGATCCGCATTATCCGCCGCGAGGACGAGCCAAAGCCGAAACTGATCGCGCGGTTCAAACTTAGCGACGTGCAGGCCGAGGCAATCTTGAACACGCGCCTGCGCCAGTTGCGCAAGCTTGAAGAAATGGAGATCCGCGCCGAGGATAAGGCTCTGCGCGAGGAGCAGAAACAGCTTCAGGAACTCGTAGAGGACGAGAAGAAGCAGTGGCGCGCGGTGTGCGACGCGCTGAAGAAGACGCGCGAGATATTCGGCGCCAACACCGCGTGGGGACGGCGCCGGTCCGTGCTGACTGCGGCGCCGACTGCGGTCGACATAGATGTCGAAGCGTTCGTGACGCGTGAACCTGTGACGGTGGTGCTTTCGGAAAAGGGCTGGATTCGCGCGCTCAAAGGCCATGTAGACGACGCCGACGCGGTCAAGTTCAAGGAGGGCGACGGTCTTGCGTTCGCGGTGAAATGCGAAACAACCGACAAATTGCTGCTTATGGCTTCGGACGGGCGCGCGTTCACTTTGGGCGTGGACAAATTGCCTGGCGGGAGGGGCACCGGCGAGCCGATCCGCCTGTTGATCGAACTCGGCGACGACGATGAGGCGATCGCGCTGTTCAAATACCAGGAAGGCGCCAAGCGCCTGCTCGCCGGCGCCAACGGTTACGGCTTCATCGTCAACGAGGAAGACCTGCTGGCCTCCAAACGTGGCGGCAAGCAGGTGCTGAGCGTCGATTCAAAGGAAAGGGCGCTGGTGGCGGCGATGGTCGAGGGCGACATGGTCGCGGCCATCGGCAAAAACCGCAAGCTGCTGATCTTCCCGCTGGCGGATCTGCCGGAAATGCCGCGCGGCAAGGGCGTGAAGCTGCAAGCCTACAAGGATGGCGGACTGGCGGACGCGATCGTGTTCGCCAAGGCCGACGGCCTGTCGTGGGTCGATGCCGCCGGCCGCGTCCGCACGGTGCCGGACTGGAAGGACTGGATTGGCAAGCGTGCGCAAGCGGGTCTGATGGCGCCGAAGGGATTTTCGCGCTCCGGAAAATTCCGCGGCGATTAGAGAAATTTCTTCGTTATTTGATCGCCACGCAAATCCGCTTACACTGTTCGCCGAACAAGGAAAGGCGCGCGGATGTCTACTGGATTGATCCTTCTGATCGTCGTCGTCGTACTACTGCTGTTCGGCGTGATGGTCTACAACCGGCTGGTGGCTCTCCGGCAGCGCGCGAATCAGGCGTTCGCCGACATAGACGTGCAGTTGAAGCAGCGGCACGACCTTGTTCCGAATCTGGTCGAGACGGTGAAGGGTTACGCCAGCCATGAGCGCGGCACGCTGGAAGCCGTGATCAACGCGCGCAACGCGGCCAATGCCGCCACCGGCGTCCAGGCGCAAGGCGCCGCCGAGGGCGTGCTATCGGCGGCACTCGGCAAGTTGATCGCCTTGTCCGAAGCGTATCCGGATTTGAAAGCCAACCAGAACTTTCAGCAATTGCAGAGCGAACTCAGCGACATCGAAAACAAGATCGCGGCCTCGCGCCGGTTCTTCAACAATGCGGTGAACGAGTACAACACGGGCATCCAGCAATTCCCGGCGAGCCTGTTTGCTGGCGCACTTGGCTTCGCGCAGCGGCAGTTCTTCGATGTCGGCGAGGAGCGCGCAGCGCTGAATACAGCGCCGCAGGTAAAGTTCGGAGCGTGACCCTGGCCTGATGCCCGCCTACGGCCTTGCGACCCATATCTGGAACAATAATCTCAAATCCCTGCTGCTGCTGGCTGGGTTCCCGGTTTTGCTGCTGCTGCTGACGTATGGCCTGTTCCTGCTGTTTGCGGGGCTAGGCGGGTTTGCGGAGGGAGACAGTCTTGGCGGGCCCTTTATCTGGGCGGCGCATGAGATGGCGCGCGCCTGGCCATTCGCGCTGATTGGCGCCGGCGTGTGGTTCACGCTGGCGTATTTCTTTCACCAGACGATTATCGATCTGGCGGTCGGGGGGCGAAAGGTCGAGCGCAAGGAGCAGCCTGAGCTTTACAACGCGCTGGAGAACCTCTGCATCTCGCGGGGCATCACAACGCCGGGCCTGCGCATCATCGACACGCCGGCGCTCAACGCCTTCGCCAGCGGCATTCGCGAAGGCCATTACACCGTGACGGTAACGTCCGGCCTCGTGGAGACGCTGACCAAGGAAGAACTGGAAGCCGTGCTGGCGCATGAACTGACGCATGTGCGCAATGCGGACGTGCGGATGCTGGTGATCGCGGTGATCTTCGTAGGCATTTTTTCGTTCGTCGCCGAGATCGTGTTTCGCGGGATCATGAACAGCGGCGTTTCGGTTGGGCGGCGCTCTTCGTCAAGCTCGTCGCGGTCTTCTTCAAGCTCGTCGGATTCCGGCAAGGGCGGCGGCGGGTTCGTCCCGGCGATCGTCGTCGCGCTGGTGCTGATTGCCTTGGCCTATGCGCTGGCCATGGTCATCCGCTTCTCGCTGTCGCGTCGGCGGGAATTCCTCGCCGACGCCGGCGCCGTGGAATTGACCAAGAACCCGGACGCGCTGATTTCGGCGTTGCGCAAGATTTCCGGTCACGCCGATATTCCGCGCGCGCCGGGCGAGGTGCGCGAAATGTTCATCGAGAACGACAGCGCCCATTTCGCCGGCCTGTTCGCGACGCATCCGCCGATCGAGAAACGAATTGAGGCGCTGGTGCGCTATGCGGGCGGCCGCGACATTCCGCCGGGCGAGCCGCCGGTCAAATCCGGCCCGTGGGGCGCGCCGGCGCCTGCGCAGGCCTAGTCGGTAGCGTTGCCGTAAACAGTTTCATCGAACGGCGCCCATTCTCCGCCGCGAAGCAGTTCCAGAGGGCGGAAGCGGGATTTGTAGCCCATCTTGTCGCTGCCGGGCACCCAATATCCGAGATAGACGTAGTCAAGGCCGGCGGCTTGCGCCTGCCGCACGTGGTCGAGGATGATGTAGGCCCCGAGCGACCGGCGCTCGTCGCGCGGATCGAAGAAGGAATAAACAAGGCTAAGCCCATCGCGCAGGAGATCGACGATCGCGGCGCCGGCCAGTTCGTCGCGGTCTGGCCCCTTGGTATAGCGGTACTCCACCATGTGGGTGTGCACGGCGGTTTCCTCGACCATCGCCGCATAATCGAGCAGCGTCATGTCGGCCATGCCGCCTTCGGCGTGGCGGTGGTTGAGGTAGCGGCGCAGCAGCCAGAATTGCTCCTCGGTCGCTTCGGCGGGGCGCCTTTGGCGATGCAGATCGGCGTTGCGGGCGATCACCTTGCGCCACGACCGGGATTCCTGGAAAGCCCGTGTCGGGATGCGCGCTGAAATACAGCTATTGCAGCCTTCACAGGCGGGCCGGTAAGCAATGTTTTGCGAGCGGCGGAAGCCGGCGTGGGTCAGCGTTTCGTTGAGCGCCAGGGCCTCGCCGCCTTCGAGGCTGGTGAAGACCTTCCGCTCCTCGCGGCCCGGCAAATACGGACAAGCCGAAGGCGTCGTCAGGTAAAAGCGTAGCTGCTTTGTTGAAAATTGACGCGTCACGGAATCGGCTCTTCTCGCTTGGCTTTCGGCGATGGTCGCATGGACGGGCCGGGCGTCAAGGCCCGAACGCTCAGAGCGAATGGCCGGGCGGCAGGACCGGAGCTTCCCGCAGCAGCGTGATGGAAACGCGACGGTTTCCAGGCAAAGTCGGATCATCCGGAAAGAGCGGCTCCGAATCGGCTTTTCCCGCGACAGACGAAATCCGGCCGTTCGGAATGCCGCTGGCTTGCAGCACACGGCGGGAAGCATTGGCGCGGTCGGCTGACAATTCCCAGTTAGACTGCCCCGGACGGGCCGGCGGGCTGCCATCGGTGTGTCCGCTGATGGCCAGCCGGTTGGGCAGCTCCGCGATAATGCCGCTGATTGCCGCCAGCAGCCGCGCGGTGCGCTCATAGGGGCGCGCATCGCCAGGCGGGAACATGGAGCGGCCGTCTTGATCGATGATCTGGATTCGAAGGCCTTCCGGCGTGATCTCCATGATCACCTGTTTGGAAAGTTCAGCGATCTCCGGCATGTCCTGCATCGCCTGACGAATCGACATTTCCGCCTTCTCGAATTCAGCGTTCTGGGCGGCCTCCTTGGCCTTCTCGGCCGCGTCGTCCTTGCCCGCCTGGCTATCCTTGGAATCGGGACTGTCGCTGCTGCCGACGCCCTGGCCGGCGCTGTCGATGACCGGCGAGCCCTTGTCGGCGCGCACCCCCTCTGCGGAAAGCGCCTTGCCGGCCAGCATGCCGCCCGAACCGCTGGTCGTCTGGGAGACAGAGGCCGGCGCGAAATAGTCGGCGATGCCGCGCTTCTGCTCCGGCGTGGTGGTGTTGATCAGCCACATGAGAAGGAAGAACGCCATCATGGCCGTCACGAAGTCGGCGTAGGCGACCTTCCAGGCGCCGCCGTGATGGCCGCCCCCGCCGCCCTTCTTGATCTTCTTGATGATGATCGTGGGCTGATTGGACTTTGCGCCGGCGGCCATGCGAAAAGGCGTCCTTTCTGGACATCAAGTTACAAACCTTGGCCCCACGGCCGTTAAAGACGGGTAAGCATGGACGGGGATATCGAGCAGGGGATGGCCTATCGCCGCGCGCTGGGCTGCTTTCCGACCGGCGTGGCGCTGATAACCGCGGAGGCGGCCGAGGCGGGGGCTTGGGCGATCACGGTCAATTCGTTCGTCTCAGTGTCCCTGACGCCTCGCCTGGTCATGTGGTCGCTCGATCACGGCTCAGACCGGTATGCGGTGTTCGCTGGTGCGCTTGACTGGGGCGTTTCGATCCTGCGCGCCGATCAGGAGGGCTTGTCCTCGCGATTTGCCGCCCACCGCGCCGTGCCGGCGGAGGACCATGAGGTCTATCGCGGGACCCGCCAGACCGGCGATTCTGCGGCGCCGGTGATGGCCGAGGCCTTGGCGCGATTCGATTGCCGCACCGTGGCGCGCCATCACGTCGGCGATCACATTCTGATTGTCGGCGAGGTGCAGGGCTTCGATGCATTCGTCGGCGACGCGCTAACTTATTTTCGCGGCCGTTATGGCGTTGCAGCGACACGCTAAGGCGCGATAAAGCTCGATAAACCATGGGAAGGGGAGTTGATGGCTGAGGTAGCTTTTCTCGGATTGGGCGCGATGGGCTATCCGATGGCGGGACATTTGGCGCGCGCTGGCCACAATGTGCGCGTTTACAACCGCTCCCCGGAAAAGAGCTTCGCATGGGCGCGCGAGCATACCGGCAACGCGGTAACGAGCGCGGCCGGCGCCGCGGAGGGCTGCGAATTCGTCATCTCCTGCGTAGGCAACGATCGGGACGTGGATGAAGTGTTCGCCGCCGCCGCGCCGGCGATGGCCCGGGGTGGCATATTCATCGACCATACGACAGCGTCCGCGACCTTGGCGCGGCGCCTGGCGGAGAGCGCCAAGGGGCAGGGTATTTCGTTTCTGGACGCGCCGGTTTCCGGCGGCACCGCCGGCGCCCAGAACGGACGATTGACTGTTATGGCCGGCGGCGAAAACGAAGCCTTCGAGCGCGCCTCACCCGTGATGAAGGCTTACGCGGCGAGCGCGACGCTGATCGGGCCCTCAGGCGCGGGTCAACTCGCGAAAATGGTCAATCAGATATGCATCGCGGGATTGGTGCAGGGGCTGGCCGAAGGGCTGCATTTTGCGCAGCGCGCCGACCTTGATATCGAGCGCGTTATAGCGGCGATTTCAAAGGGCGCTGCACAGTCATGGCAAATGGAAAATCGCTGGAAGACCATGGTTGATGGCAAGTTCGACTTCGGCTTCGCCGTCGATTGGATGCGCAAGGACCTGGGTCTGATCGCTGACGCGGCTAAAGCCAACGGCGCCGATCTGCCGGTGACGGCGCTCGTCGATAGCTTTTACGCAGAGATTCAGGCCATGGGCGGGGGACGCTGGGACACGTCGAGCCTGATCGCGCGCTTGAAAGGTTGATCCAGACAGTATTCCGCATCGGTAAGGGCGGCGTTTCAATCCAATTTAAACGCCGCCCGATTTTTGTGCGCGGTCAGATCACGCAAGGTCGAAGCGATCTAGGTTCATCACCTTGGTCCACGCCGCCACGAAGTCGCGCACGAATTTCTGCTGCGCGTCGCTGCACGCATAGACTTCCGCGAGCGCCCGTAGCTGGGAATTTGAACCAAAAACGAGATCTACGACTGTTCCCGTCCACTTGATCTCGCCTGTCGCCCGATCGCGTCCTTCCAGCACATTTTCGGCGGCCGATTTTTGCCACTTCGTGCCCATGTCGAGCAGGTTCACGAAAAAGTCGTTGGTCAGCGTCTCCGGCCGCTTGGTGAACACGCCGTGCGGCGCCTTGCCGACATTGACGTTCAGCACGCGCAGGCCGCCGATGAGCACCGTCATCTCCGGCGCGGTCAGCGTCAGTAGGTTCGCCCGATCCACAAGCAGCTCCACGGGCGAATCCTGGACGCCCTTACGGAGGTAGTTGCGGAATCCGTCCGCGGTCGGCTCCAGCACGGCGAACGAATGCACGTCGGTCTGCTCTTGCGATGCATCCGTGCGCCCCGGCGTGAAGGGAACCTTCACGTCGTGTCCGGCGCTCTTGGCGGCTTTCTCGATCGCGGCGCAGCCGCCCAGAACGATCAGGTCGGCGAGCGAGATTTTCTTCCCGCCGGCCTGCGCGCCGTTAAACGCCTTCTGGATTGCTTCGAGCGTCTGCAAGACCTTCGACAGTTCCGCCGGCTGGTTGACGCCCCAATCCTTCTGCGGCGCCAGGCGAATGCGCGCGCCATTGGCGCCGCCGCGTTTGTCGGAGCCGCGGAATGTTGACGCCGACGCCCAGGCCGTAGAGGCCAGTTGAGATATGGAGAGGCCTGACGCAAGGGTCTTGGCCTTGAGGGTCTCGATGTCCTTCTCATCGACCAGCGGATGATCGACCGCGGGGACCGGATCCTGCCAAATCAGGATTTCCTTTGGCACAAGCGGGCCGAGGTAGCGGGTGAGCGGGCCCATGTCGCGGTGCGTGAGCTTGAACCACGCCCGCGCAAACGCGTCTGCGAACTGATCCGGATTCTCGTGGAAGCGCCGCGCTATTTTTTCGTAAGCAGGGTCGAACCGCAAGGCGAGGTCGGTGGTCAGCATGGATGGCGCGTGACGCTTTGACTTATCGTGCGCATCGGGCACTGAACCGGCGCCTGCGCCATGCTTCGGCGTCCACTGATGGGCGCCGGCCGGGCTCTTGGTCAGTTCCCACTCGTAGCCGAACAGGTTCCAAAAGAAATTGTTGCTCCACTTCGTTGGCGTCGTGGTCCAGATGACTTCGAGCCCGCTGCCGATCGTATCGTCGCCATTGCCGGCGCCGAAAGTATTCTTCCAGCCGAGGCCTTGCTCTTCTATGCCGGCGGCTTCGGGCTCGGGGCCGACATACTTGCCTGGATCAGCAGCGCCATGGGTCTTGCCGAAGGTGTGACCGCCTGCAATCAGCGCGACCGTTTCTTCGTCGTTCATAGCCATGCGCGCGAAGGTCTCGCGAATATCCTTGGCCGCCGCTAGGGGATCGGGGTTGCCGTTGGGCCCTTCGGGATTGACGTAGATCAGACCCATCTGAACGGCCGCGAGCGGATTTGCGAGGTCACGGTCGCCGCTGTAGCGCTCGTCCGCCAGCCACTTGCCTTCGGGGCCCCAGTAAATGTCTTCTTCGGGTTCCCAAACGTCGGCGCGCCCGCCGCCAAAACCGAACGTCTTGAAGCCCATCGAGTCGAGGGCGACGTTGCCGGCGAGAATCATCAGGTCGGCCCAGGAGATTTTCCGGCCGTATTTCTGCTTGATCGGCCAGAGCAAGCGGCGCGCCTTGTCGAGATTCACATTGTCCGGCCAGGAGTTGAGGGGCGCGAAGCGTTGCGTGCCCGAGCCTGCGCCGCCGCGGCCGTCGCCGACGCGGTAAGTGCCGGCGCTGTGCCACGCCATCCGGATGAACAGCGGGCCATAGTGGCCAAAATCCGCCGGCCACCAATCCTGCGAGTCCGTCATCAAGGCGTGCAGGTCCTTGATCAGAGCGTCCAAGTCGAGGGTCTTGAACTCCGCCGCATAGTTGAAGTCCTCGCCCATGGGATCGGACAGGGGCGAGTTCTGATCGAGAATCTTCAGGTTGATCTGTTCGGGCCACCAGGCGGCGTTGGACAGGGCCCCTGCGATCGTATGTCTACGCGCGCCGCCAGACACGGGGCATTTGCTTGCGTCGTCCATGTCAACTCCGATCGTGTTCCGCGAAAGCTGTTCGCCCGCGATGCCGCTTAGGCGCCTTTCGAACAGCGGAGAACCTAGGCCGCCCGGAGCTGGTCTGTCAATCAAATTAGAATTATTCTAATCTTTTGGCGGCAGGCGCATTGATGCTGCCGTATCTGCGCAGCCTCGCTAGGGCCCTCGTTGTGCAATACATCCGTCGTGGCGCGCCGATGCCCGCCACAATCGTGCCTGGAGAGGGCGATGCCGAAGTCACTTGCTACGTCCGTGCTATGCGGACCGCAGCGTTCGCAAGCGCAATAATTAAGAGTCTTAGGCTGCTGCGTCGCGAGCGAGGCGCATTTTCTTCTGCACGACAGCTTCGAGGCCGTTGGCGACTTGCTCGCGCGCTTCGCCTTGTCCGCCCGGCAGGGCGACGAGTTGGTTCATCGCTTCGACATGCGTTTGCACGATTTCCGGATCGAGCCGGTCAGTTGCGCCCATGCCCTCAATGTATTTCACCAGTGAATCGGCTGAGCGGCCGAGCGGGTAATCGCCGATTTCCTCTGCGACCGTTTTTGCGTCCTTGGCGGAGGAAAACACCGCGCGCACTTGGTTGCGGTCGCCGGGATCGAAGGTCTTGGTCAGTTCGTTGATGCGGGCGACCGAGGATGTCGCCATCGCTTTTTGCGTTTCCTCGCCAACGGGATCGGCCAAGCGCCGGCGCGGTCCCATGTAGTTCTCGATCATTTTCCTGCGCCGGCAGGGGCCGGTGTAGACCGGACTGTCAACGAAACGGCGAGGCTTGATGGCGGAGGCTTCGATGCGCGCAAGCAGACCGCCCGAGGAAACCGGCTTGATGGCGTATTCGTGCACGCCGGCTTTGCGCGCCACCTCAACGTCGGAAACTGTGTTGCGCCCGGTCAGCATGACGATCGGGATTGTGCGATCGACGCCGGGGATGCCCTTGCGGATCGCCTTGGTCATGTCGATACCGTGCATCGGCGCGATATCCCATTCCAGGATCATCACGCGTGGCTGCCACATGCGCAGCTCCTGCAGCGCATCTTCGCTGCCCGTAGAGGTGAAGATGCGGGTAACGCCGGCGGCGCGGAGGATTTCAGACACAATCGCACGGTGGTGTGGATTGGGGTCCACAACCAGAACGGAAAGTGCAGAAAACTTCGATGAATTCAACATACCCGCGCCTTTGTAGCCGGGCAGGTTAACTCAAAGGTCTTAGTAAACCTTTATCCGCCTGCTCGACTTTCGGCGACTTCGGATACGGCCTCGGCCAGCGCCTCGCGTATCGCGCTCCCGCCCTTGTCGGAAAAAAGCAATGCCCGCGCGGCCGCAAGGCTCACGTCGAGGACGTAAGGGTCGGCCCTTCCGGACGCCGCCGCCTCGATCAACCGCATGACGCCGCCGAGCGCGCGCGCGAGCGTCAGGTCTCCGCCGCCGGTCCATGCCGTGTCTGAAGCGCGCTCAAGCGCATCGCGGGCGTCCTCGATCAACGTCGTGTCGCCGCTGGCCGCCCAGCCGGCGATTTTGGCGCGCCCTTCATCGATCGCCGCCAGCAGAATGGCGCGGGAGGCGCGTTCAGAGTTGACGGCGGCATGGCCGACCACCTCAGGGGCAAGCCGCGGGTCGCCGCGTCGGCGTTGCGAGCGCCGGGTGATGGCGGAAAAGTCCGGTTTGTGGGTCAGCGCGTCTTCCAGGCACCGGCGCATGGAATCGGCGGAGACCGGTTTGGCGACCACCTCATGGGCGCCGGCGGCGCGGGCGGCTTCCGCGAAGTCAGGCGAGGACTCGGAGGCGCACAGGATCAAGGGCGTATGGGCGGCGGCAAGTCCGGAACGGCGCAGCTCCCGCGCGAACATAAAGCCGCCGACGGGGCGCATTTCCGCATCGACGATGATCATCCGCGGCCGACGCAACCTGATCTGCGCAAACGCGGCGATCATGTCCTCCGCGAGGATGATTTCCCTTACGCCCAGGGCAATCAAAAGATCCTGCACCAGGCGCCGCTCGAAGGCGTTGTCGCTGACGACGATGGTGCGAATGTCCGACGGGTGGAGCATGGCTGGCGTCGGTGCGGCTTCCATGGCGGCGAAATTTAGCGCGTCATGGTTGAAAGATGCTTAAATTTTTGAGCTGCGTTTGGGCCTCCAATATTGTCGGCATACGGATCAAGAGTTGCAAAAACCTCGATGCTTTGTAAGGCGCCGGGAAAATGTTGACAAAATGCGCGACAAAAAGCGCCATCTATGGAGCATGATTTGAGTTCGCCATAGCTTTTTATGATGCAAGGCGCTACGACCTAAAGTACGGTACCTAGGTACAAGACATAAGGATGTGGCATCACCGTTTGCGATTGGGGGCGAAGCGCGAACAATCTCCCGCTAAGGGGGTAGGTTACCTAAGGGAATGAAATTGGCTGAATGTCGGTCCGGTGACCGCATGATAGAATGGATGAGGATAGATGTCTGACGCGCGTTCAACTTCGGCTATGGATTACGTGTTGGGGCGGAAATTGCGCTTGGCGCGGACAGAAGCGGGGCTGTCTCAACAGGCTCTCGCCGAACGTCTTGGAATAACCTTTCAGCAAGTTCAGAAATACGAAAAAGGCGCTAACAGGATAGCCGCCTCTCGCCTTGTTTCCATCGCTGCGGCGGTGGATCGGCCGATTTCGTATTTTCTCGACGACGCCAAGGACGCCGTCGCCGCCGCGCGCCCCGCCAGGAGCGCCGAGTCGGCCGGTCCGGCCGAGCACCTTTCGATGGCTGCATTGTTCGCCGCGATCGACAGCGGCCGTGTGCGCCGGCGCGTGATCGAGCTTCTGCGAACGATCGCCGAGACTGGTGACGGCCGCCGCGCCGGACCGGTGGTCAAAGCCAAACGCAAAGTCGCCCGCGCCCCGAAGAAGGCGGCGGCGCGCGCGCGCCGCGGCTGAAACGCCAGCGCTCGGCTCGCCGGGGTCTGCTCAGCCCCTGGCTCGGCGGAACGCATGAAGCGCGGGGTTCCTATGGCGGGCGTGGCGCTCTGTGAGGGGCTTTGCGCCATCGCGCCTCCTCACAGCAACGAATAAACCGGCCTAGCTACGCGGCCCGCTGCCGGCGGAGGCCTGCAGTTGCTGACCTGGCGCCCAGGACTGGTCGATGACGCCATTGGCTTCTGCAAGTAGCGGGCGCGGGCTATAGGCGCGTGCGCGCTGTCTGATGGGTTTTGCCGAGGAGCCCAGTTGACGTTCTATCATAGCGGCGCGCGCGGCGGCGTCCTGATCGCCGGCAGACGCCGCCACCTGAAACCAATAATAGGCCTGCTCGGTGTCCGGCTCTGCGCCACGCCCTTGAAGATACATGAGCGCGACGTTGAACTGGGAGTCAGACACGCCGAGTTCGGCGGCGCGCTTGAACCACGCGAAGGCCGCAGCCTCGTCGAGCGCCGGCCCCAGGCCTGAAGCCATGTAGACGCCGAGATCGTGCATCGCTTTGGCGTTGCCGGCGAGCGCGGCCTTCTCTGTCCACCGGCGTGCCTGTTGCTTGTTCACGGGCACGCCTTCGCCGCGCTCATATGCTTTGGCGAGGCGATATTGCGCCATGGCATAGCCCTGCTCGGCGGCGCGCCGCAACAAAGCGACGGCTTGCATTGGTTGGGCATCGTCAAAGCGCTGCAAGGCAAGCTGATATTGCGCGGACCGATCGCCGCGCAACGCGGCTTCTTCCAGCGCCGGCGCCGTAGCGTCGTTCTCCGGCGCCGATGTTGGATGGAGCGGTGCTGCGCGGGTTGGGCCTTGGTCGGTCGGCTCCGCTGGCGCCGCTGGCGCCGCGCCGGGTGCTGCGTCAGGCGCCGATGCGGCGGTCGGCGGCGCGGCGGCTTCAGGCTCCGCTTGGGCTGCGGATTCGGCTATTGAGCCCGGCGCGGCGTCGGTGGGCAGAGCCAGCGCGTCGCGTTCAGGCGCGGGCGAAGCAAGCTTTGCGCTCCGATGTTCGGAATAATAAAACGCTCCACCGGCGAGCGCAGCGGCGACAGCGCCCGCAGCAGTCCACAAGACCAAACTGGAAAGCCCGCGCAGCCCACTCTTTTGCGGCCGCGCGCGGGTTGGCTCGAAGGTAACCGTGTCTGCGTTCGCCTGCGCGGCGCGGCGGGCGTGAGACAGGTAATCATGCCTGGGGGGGGGATCGATGCTCAGGTCCAGACCGCGGTCGAACACCTCGTCTTCCAGGTCGGCCGTCTCAGTTTGCGCCAGATAGCCGTCGTCGGCGTAAGAAAGCGATAGGGCGCTCGGGTCGAAGCCCTCCATGTCTTGGTCGCCAGAATCGTCAGCAGGCGTCGTGGCGCCGCCTGCGACAAGCTCGAGTTCAAGCTCTTCCCGGCCGGTCGCCCAAAACAAGTCTTCGTCTTTCTCCGCAAACTGTTCGCGGGTCATGTCCGCGAACGGATCGTCGGCCAGGCGATATCGACCGGCATCGCCATCTTCCCGGTAGAAGCCGAGCGGATCGGCATGCTCGCTGCCAAACCGGGCTTCAATATCTTCGACGAAGATCGTTTCCGGCACAATCGTTTCGGCCACAGCCTCCGATTTTCGGGCAAGATGAGCGGCCACCTCTCGCAGCGCCTCGTGGTGGTGCGCGAGCGCTTCATCGTCGAACCCTGGCGCAGTCGTCGCGAGCGACTCCTCCAATACTTGATCTGTCTGCTGGCCTGGCGCGGCTGTTGGCGCAGCCATCGAGGGGGGAGGCGGCGCGGCGGCTGGCGTCGCGATCCGCGCCTCGATCGCCTGCAGCCTTTCAGCGAAGGCGGACATTGCGTTGTGAACGGGACTGTGATGCGCCCCCGCGCGCGCTTCGATCTCTTCAAGCACGCCTGACAGGTTTTGCAACGCGTCGTTCAGATGAGCTGATTGCCGCTGTTCGCTATCGAGCAGGCGATCGGAGACGTCGGCTGCAAGCCGGTCCTGGCGTTCCTGCAGGCGCTCGGCAACCACGGCGATCTGTTCGCCGATATGGCCGATCGCGTCGGCCCCGCGCTGCTCGGATAGCGCGACGCGCGATTCTAGCCGTTCCGCCACGCGGCCGATCTCTTCGCTGATATGGTCCGCGAAAGCGATTTCGCGCGACGCCATTTGGGCGAAGCGACTCTCAACCGTCTCGGCCAGTTCACGCGCTTGGTCGCGCGCCGCTGCACTGTCGTCATTACGCGCCTCAACGGCGCGCAGGCGGCGTTCCATCGATTCATTGAGCCGCTTGATTTCGATCGACACCGCTTCGATCGTCTGAGCGTGGCGGCGCTCCGCCGCGGCGATCCGTTTGGACAGATCGCCGAGAGCGGCGCGCATTTCCTCCGGCCGCAATTCGCCAAGCACGTCCGCGAGTTGGCCAGCCAGCGCCGCCCTCGCGCTATCGACCTCATGGCTGAGATTTTCGGCGATCGCGGCGAAGCGGGCGTCAAGCTCCTGTTGATCAATCTGTGGTCTCGCCTGCGCGACCTTTTCGTCGAGGGAAACCAGCGAAGCCTGTAGCAAACGCAGCGCTTCGCCGGTTTTTGCTTCGGCGCCGCTCACGCGCGTGGCGAGTTGAGTTACATTCTCATCGATACAGGCGACCAGATCGCGCGCGCTTTCGCGCTCGGACTTCAGCGGCGCCAGTTCCTCGTCTTCCAAGCGGCGCATGCGGTGAAGCAAGGCTGCCTGGGCCTCGCGCAGTTCAGCCAGCAAGCCGTCCACGCTTTCGTTCGCCGCGCTGCCGGCGCCAGCCGCCTCGAGTCTCTGGCCGATCTTCGCAAGCGACCTATCCATCGTGCCGATGGCCAAGGCCGCGCGACGGTCGTTGGCATCGACCCGCTGCGACAATTCAGCCAACGCCTGGGCGAGGGCGTCCTCGCCCCTCGACTCGTTTGGGTGAGCGCCATCGGTTCGGACAGCGGCAAGCGCAGCCTCGTTGGCCAGAATAGCTTGGTTGAGCCACTCTCCAATCGTCAGCCCGCGCCGCCGCGCGGCCTCCCGGGCCGCCTCGCGCGCACGCGGATCGATTCCTTTGACGCTCCAAGGCGTCGCGCTGGTCATGCCGGCCTGCCGTTTCTGCTGCGGGATCGCATGACGCTCCGGTATCCGCGCTATGGCGCTACATCCTGTGGCGCACGGAGAATCGCGACGCCATAGGCAGCATGAACGACAACGTAGCCTCAGTTAAAGGCGGCTTAAGGAGGCGACTGTGTCCTATCCTCAAGGCCGGGCAGCGCCCGATCGAGGGCGGGCGGCGATATCTGTGAAGCAAATTGAAGCGACGTGCCGTTGACGTAAGCGTCAAGCAGGCATAAATGACGCTGGCGTCACGGAGATATGCTGTGCCCAAATCCGATCAGACCTACACTATAAGCGAATTGTCCCGCGAGTTTGCGGTCACCCCCCGCGCGCTTCGTTTCTACGAGGACAAGGGCCTGCTCGCGCCCCGGCGCGAAGGCCTGAATCGCGTCTACAGCGCGCGCGAGCGCGGCCGGCTGCAATTGATCCTCCGCGGCAAACGGCTCGGCTTTCCGCTGACCGAGATTAAAGGCGTGCTCGATCTCTACGACCTAGAAGGCGGCGAGCGTATGCAGATGCAAACGGTTGCGAAGAAGTTTCGCCAGCGTCTGGTGGTGCTGCGCGCCCAGCGCGAGGACCTGGAACACGCGATCGAGGAAATTGAGCGCGGCATTGCCTGGCTTGACGAGCGCCTGGACGCTTCAGCCCCGTCCACAGCTTCGCCGCCGCCGCGAGACGCTGCCGCGCGCCGTCGCTTGGAGGGCGCCTCGTAACCCTATACGTCTACCTATCATAAAGCGGAGGGAGGACTCCGATGCCGGTCTACGCTGCGCCGCTGCGCGAATATGATTTTCTACTGCGCGAAGTTCTCAAGATTGACCGTTACGCGAATCTGCCGCGCTTCGCCGACGCGCCGCTTGATCTTGTGACGCAGGTGCTCGACGAAGCCGCGAAGTTTTGCGAGGGCGTTCTGGCGCCGCTCAATCAGGTCGGCGATCACCATGGCTGCAAGCGCGCCGCCGATGGATCGGTGACGACGCCGCCAGGGTTCAAGGAAGCCTATGATCAGCACGTTGCCGCCGGATGGACGGGCCTTACGTCGTCGCCCGATTTCGGCGGGCAAGGCCTGCCGGGCGTCGTTGGGCTCGCGTTCAGCGAAATGGCGTCGGGCGCGAACATGGCGTTCGCGATGTATCCGGGCCTCAGCCACGGCGCATATTCGGCGCTCTACCATCACGGCAGCGACGAGCAGAAGGCGCTCTATCTGCCAAAGCTCGTCAGCGGCGAGTGGACCGGCACAATGAATTTGACCGAGCCGCATTGCGGTACGGATCTCGGTCTATTGCGCTCAAAGGCCGTGCCCGTTGGCGACGGCTCGTACAAGATCAGCGGCCAGAAGATTTTCATCTCCGCGGGCGAGCACGATCTTGCCGCCAACATCGTTCACCTCGTTATCGCGCGTATCGAAGGCGCGCCGGCGGGCACCAAAGGCATTTCGCTGTTCGTCGTGCCGAAATTCATTCCGAACTCCGATGGCTCTCCCGGCAAGCGCAACGGCGTGAAGTGCGGCAAGATCGAAGAGAAGATGGGCATCCACGGCAATGCGACGTGCGTGCTTGATTACGATGAAGCGATCGGCTGGCTTGTGGGCGTGGAGAACAAGGGTCTCAACGCCATGTTCACGATGATGAACGAGGCGCGGCTGGGCGTGGCGGTCCAGGGGCTCAGTCAGGCGGAGGCCGCCTATCAGAATGGCCGCGCTTACGCGAAGGATCGCCTGCAGGGGCGCTCACTGACGGGGCCGAAAAATACCGGCGGGGCGGCCGATCCGATCATCGTCCACCCCGACGTCCGCCGCATGCTAATGGACAGCAAGAGCTTCGTTGAGGCCGCGCGCGCGTTTGCGCTCTGGACGGCGCTGCACGGCGATCTGGAAAGCGTCTCCCCGGACGAAAAGGTGCGCGAGAAAGGCGCCGACTACATGGCGCTGATGACGCCAATCCTGAAATCCTATCTCACCGACAAGGGCTACGAGACGGCCACGAATTGCCAGCAGATTTTCGGCGGCCACGGCTATATCGAAGAACATGGCATGAGCCAGTTCGTGCGCGATGCGCGCATCGCAATGATCTACGAAGGCGCCAACGGCATTCAGGCGCTCGATCTTGTCGGCCGCAAGCTGGCCTCAAACGGGGGCCGCGCGGTGTTCTCGTTCTTCTCCGAGGTCGATGACTATGTCGCCAGCCGCAAGGACAACGCCGGCCTGAAACCGTATCTCGACGCCCTCGCGGCCGCAAAGACGCAGCTTCAGGAAGGCACGACCTGGCTGATGCAGAACGGCATGAGCAATTTCGACAACGCCGGCGCCGCCAGTCACGATTATCTGAATCTTTTTGGGCTGACAGCGCTTGCCTATATGTGGGCGCAGATGGCTGAAGCGGCGCTGGCGGCGAAGGCCGATGGCGGCGCCGGCGACCCCTATTACGAGAACAAGCTCGCGACCGGTCGGTATTATGTCGAGCGCGTGCTGCCGGAGGCGGGCGCGCACCTGACCAAATTGAAAGCCGGCGCCGCTTCGATGATGGCGCTGCCGGCGGAGGCGTTCTGAGCAAAAAGGAGCATTAAATGCCCGAAGCCTACATTTATGACGCCGTTCGCACGCCGCGCGGCAAAGGCAAAAGCTCCGGTTCGCTGCATGAGATAACCGCGCTGTCGCTGGCGACGCAGGTGCTCGAGCAAATCCGCGACCGCAATCAACTCGATACGAACAAGGTCGATGATGTGATTCTCGGGTGCGTTGCGCCGGTCGGCGAGCAGGGCTCGGATATCGCGCGCGTGGCAGCGTTGAGCGCCGATTATGCCGATACGGTCGCCGGCGTGCAAATTGATCGGTTCTGCGCGTCGGGCCTCGAAGCGGTGAACATGGCCGCTGCGAAAGTGCGCTCCAGCGAAGCGGATATGGCGATCGGCGGCGGCGTCGAGAGTATGAGCCGCGTGCCGATGGGCTCGAATGGCGGCGCCTGGCCGATGGACCCGTCGATCGCGATGAAGTCCTATTTCACGCCGCAAGGCATCAGCGCCGACGTGATCGCGACGAAGTGGGGTTTTTCGCGCGCTGACGTGGATGGCTACGCCGTCGAAAGTCAGCGCCGCGCGGCTTTGGCCTGGAAAGAAGGGCGCTTCAAGAAATCAATCACGCCGGTGAAAGATCAGCTCGGCCTGCCGATCCTCGATCATGACGAGCACATGCGCCCCGAGACCACGATGCAATCGCTCGCGGCGCTGGAACCCTCGTTCAAGATGCAGGGCGAGCAGATGCCGGGCTTCGATGCGGTGGCGCTGCAGCGGTATCCGGAGATCGACGAGGTCAACCACGTTCACCACGCAGGCAATTCGTCGGGTATCGTTGATGGCGCGGCCGCCGTGCTGATCGGCACGAAGGAATTGGGCGATGCGATGGGGCTGAAGCCGCGCGCGCGATTTGTCGGCGGCACGTCAATCGGTTCGGAGCCGTCTATCATGCTGACGGGCCCGGAATTCGTCACCCAAAAGCTGCTCAAACGCTTGAAGATGACCAATAAGGATATCGATCTCTGGGAGCTGAACGAGGCGTTCGCCGCCGTCGTGCTGCGCTGGATCAGCGCGATCGGGCTCGATCCGGCGAAGGTCAACGTCAATGGCGGCGCGATCGCGATGGGCCATCCGCTCGGCGCTACCGGGGCAATGATCCTGGGCACGATGGTCGATGAGCTGGAGCGTTCGGACAAGGAACGCGCGCTGATTACTTTGTGTGTCGGCGCGGGTATGGGCACCGCCACCGTGATCGAACGCGTCTAAGGGGCTGGGCGATGAACAATTTCAAAGTCGACATCGATTCCGACGGCATTGCGCTCATCACATTTGACGTGCCCGGCAAGTCAATGAACACGATCACTGCAGAAGTGCTTACGGAATTGGGCGAGATCGGCGAGCGCTTGAAGGCTGACGCCTCGATCAAGGGGGCAGTGTTCGCTTCGGGCAAGGACAGCGGTTTCTGCGCCGGCGCGGACCTTAATTCCATGCTCGGCGGCGATTTCGGTAGCAGTGACGCCAGCCTGAAAGCGACGTTCGACGCTACATTCCGCATCAACGCCGTACTGCGCGCGATCGAAACTTGCGGCAAGCCGGTTGCTGCGGCGCTCGAAGGTCTTGCGCTTGGCGGCGGCTTGGAAATCGCGCTCGCGTGCCATTATCGCGTCGCTGCGGATAATCCGAAAATCAAGTTCGGCCTGCCGGAGTCGAAAGTCGGCCTGATGCCCGGCGGCGGCGGCACGCAGCGCCTGCCGCGTCTGATCGGCGCCCAGCCCGCGCTGATGATGATGTCTCTCGGCGACAATAAAAGCCCGTCCGACGGCAAGATGATGGGCTTCATCGATGAAGTCGTCCCCGTTGGCAAAACCATTGCTGCTGCAAAGGCCTGGGCCAAGGGCAAGACCAAGGTCGTCGCGCGCTGGGACGAGAAGGGCTTCAAGATTCCTGGCGGCGGCCCCTACACGCCGAGCGGCGCCATGGTGTTCATCGGCGCCAATGCGATGTTGGCCAAGCAGACCTATGGGAACTATCCGCAGCAGACGAACATCCTGAAGGCCGTCTATGAGGGCCTGCAAGTTCCGATCGATGCCGGATTGCGCATAGAGTCGCGCTACTTTGCGAAGACGCTGCTTGGCCCTGTGGCGAAGGGTATGATCAGAACATTGTTCGTGTCGTTGCAGGAATTGGGCAAGGGCGGCAACCGCCCGGCAACTGTGCCGAAATATGAAGTCAAGAAAGCCGCCGTGCTTGGCGCGGGCATGATGGGCGCGGGGATCGCCTACGTGCAGGCGCTTGCGGGTATCGAGACGGTGTTGCTGGATGTCAGCCAGGAGGCCGCCGACAAGGGCAAGGCGCACGCCAAGGATCTGCTCGACAAACAAGTCAGCCGTGGACGCATGGACAAAGCCAAGGCTAACGGCGTGCTCGCGCTGATTACCGCCAGCGCGGATTATTCGTTGATCAAGGGCGCTGATATCGTCATCGAAGCTGTGTTCGAAAAGATGGAACTCAAGGCCGAAGTCACCAAGAAGGCGGAGGCCTATCTGGCCGACAATGCTGTGTTCGGCTCCAACACCTCGACGCTGCCGATCAGTGACCTTTCAAGGGCAAGCGCGCGCCCGGCAAATTTCATCGGCGTGCATTTCTTTTCGCCGGTCGATCGCATGGGGCTCGTGGAGATCATTCTGGGAAAGCAGACCAGCCAGGAGACGCTGGCCAAGGCGATCGATTACACGCTGAAGATCAAGAAGACGCCGATCGTCGTGAACGATTCACGCGGGTTTTACACCTCGCGCGTGTTCAGCACCTATCTCGGCGAAGGCATGACCATGCTGGCCGAGGGAGTGAAGCCGGCGATCATAGAAAACGTCGGGCGAATGACCGGCATGCCGCGCGCGCCGCTGGAAATGAGCGACGACGTGGCGCTCGATCTGGCGTGGAAGGTCCGTGGTGAAACCAAGAAGGCGCTCGGCGCGGCCTATCAGGACAGCAAGACCGACGCCGTCCTGGAGACCATGGTCGAAAAACTTGGCCGTTATGGACGCAAGAACGGCAAAGGTTTTTACGATTATCCGGCGGACGGTTCTAAAAAGAAATTGTGGCCCGGCCTTGCCGATCTGGCGCCAGTCAAGATCGACGAATGCCCGCCGGCTTTGCGCGATGAATACAAGAAGCGGCTGCTCTACATCCAGGCGCTGGAGACCGCGCGCTGCTTTGATGAGGGCGTGATCACCGATCCGCGAGACGCCGATGTCGGCTCGATCCTAGCATGGGGCTTTGCGCCCTATACCGGCGGGGTGATCAGCCTGATGGATTTGATGGGGCTAAAGAGTTTCGTCGCCGAATGCGATGCGCTGGCAGCAAAGTACGGCGATCGGTTCAAGCCAAATGCGCTTCTGCGCGACATGGCCAAGAAAGGCGAGACCTTCTATGGCCGTTTCGGCGCGGCGCAGAGGAAGGCGGCGTAGGATTACCGGATGCTCCGGCCTTGCAATTTAGAACGATCCTAAGTAGACTGTGTGGATGACTAGGGATCGCGCCGAAAGCGCGGCTAACGAGCGCGTGCTGGATATGCTGCGCGGCGCGGGGTTGAAGCCGACGCGCCAGCGGCTGGCGCTTGGCGCGCTTTTATTCGGCGGC
The DNA here is from genome assembly GCA_035549875.1 of Caulobacterales bacterium. Classification (GTDB taxonomy): domain Bacteria; phylum Pseudomonadota; class Alphaproteobacteria; order Caulobacterales; family Aquidulcibacteraceae; genus JAKFWI01. The sequence continues at coordinate 43,556 of DASZPV010000066.1, read as the reverse complement.
GAACATCGTCACGTCTCGTGCGAAAGCCTGTTCGATGAAGCGCGCGCGGCCGGCGCCGATCTGTCGCTCGCCACGGTTTACAATACGCTGCACCAGTTCCGGGAGGCAGGCCTGGTGCGGGAGGTTCACCTGGATGCGCAGCGGCGCTGGTTCGACACCAATGTGGGCGAACACCACCATTTCTATGTCGAAGAATCCGGCGCGCTAGTGGATATTCCGGCCGACAGCATAGAAATTAAGGCGCTGCCCTCGCCGCCGCGCGGCTTTGCCGTTGAGGGCGTCGATGTTGTCGTGCGCGTGCGCGCCAAGCCGGCGCGCAAATAGCCGCACTTCTAATAATTTAGAACTATTCTAATCCGGTTGACTTGTGTCTTTCGGTGGCTATGGTGCGCGCCATTCATCGCGCCTCGGCGCGCTTAAGGCAGGAGACGATACGATGGCCGCACTTAAAACATCCAAGACGCTCGACAACCTGAAAGAGGCGTTCGCTGGCGAGAGCCAGGCCAATCGCCGCTACCTCTATTTCGCACAGAAGGCTGACGTTGAGGGCTATAATGACGTCGCCGCGGTTTTCCGTTCCACCGCCGAAGGCGAAACCGGCCACGCGCACGGCCACCTCGAATTCATGGAAGAGGTCGGCGATCCGGCCACCGGCGAGCCGATCGGCAACACCACGCTCAACCTGAAAGCCGCGATCGCTGGCGAAACGCACGAATATACCGATATGTATCCGGGCATGGCGCGCACGGCGCGCGAAGAAGGCTTTGAAGAAATCGCCGAATGGTTCGAAACGCTTGCAAAGGCGGAAAAGAGTCACGCCGGCCGCTTCCAGAAAGCGCTCGACACTATGGTGTAAGCCGGCGCGGAAGGTAAATGCGGCGGCTTCGTGAGAAGCCGCCATTTCTTTTTTCACTTCTTAAATTTGGCGAGACATGGCCGAAGGCAGTCTGGAAGCGCCCGTTCGCCATCCGATTCCATGGACCGATCCTGAGTGGACGGACCCGGTTAAACTGGATGCGGAAATGCGCCGTATGTTCGATATTTGCCACGGCTGCCGGCGCTGCTTCAATCTCTGCGACAGCTTTCCACGCCTGTTCGATCTGATCGACAATTCGACGAGCGGCGAACTGGATAGCGTGAAGTCGGAAGATTTCGCGCCGGTCGTAGAGGCATGCACGCTCTGCGACATGTGCTTCATGACGAAATGCCCTTATGTGCCGCCGCATCCGTTCGACCTGGACTTTCCCCACCTAATGCTGCGCTACCGCGCGGCGCAAGAAAAGCACAATGCGCCGAGGAAACCGGCGGAGAAGCGGCAGAGGGAACTGGCCAAGACGGATCGCAATGGGAAGTTTGCTGAGCTTGTCGCCCCGTTAGCCAATTGGGGCGCGGACGTAAAGAATGGTTTCGGCCGCGCCCTGCTCAGCGCCGTGATGGAGGTCGATCCGGATGCTGTGCTGCCTAAATATCATAGCAGAACGCTGACCGATCGGGCGCGGATACAGGATGCGTTGAACGAAGCAAATGCGAACCAGACGGCGCCGGGCTACGGCCGCAAGGCGGTGATCTTCGCGACTTGTTTTGGCCAGTACAACAACCCGCAGATGGGCGAGGCGGCGCGGCGCGTACTCGCCCATCTAGGCGTCGATACAGTCGTCGCTTATCCGGGCTGCTGCGGCATGCCGCAATTGGAGCAGGCCGATCTCGCCCGCGTCGCCGACCAGGCGCGCGTGGTTTCTTTGGCGCTCATGCCTTACATTGACGAAGGCCGTGAAGTGATCACACTGATCGCATCCTGCGGCCTGATGCTCAAATTTGAATGGCCGTTGATCCTTCCGGGCGATCAGGCCGTCAAACACTTATCGGAGGCGACGCGCGACGTTGATGAGTACATCGTAGACATCGCGAAAAAGAACGGACTCCCACCAGGACTTAAGGCGATCGACGGCGCCGTAGCGCTGCACCATGCCTGTCACGCGCGCGCGCAGAACATGGGCGCCAAGGCGCAGGAAATGCTGAAACTGATCCCTGGTCAGAGCGTTAGCCTGGTCGAGCGCTGCTCCGGTCATGGCGGCACGTTCGGCGTGATGAACGGGACGCATGAGATTGCAATGAAGGTCGGCAAGCCAGCCGCACGCGCCGTAAAGCAGACCGCGGCGAAATATGTCGCTTCGGACTGTCCGCTTGCGGCAAAACACATAGCCCAGGGCGTCGCCGCACAGGGCGGGCCAACGCCGATAAATCTGCATCCGGTCGAAATATTCGCCCGCGCCTATGGATTGATCGAGGATTAGTGTCATGCCGGCTTCCGAACGGCGTATCACACGCGCCGACATTCTTTCGCCGCAGCAATACGCCGCCGAGCGTACCGAGCGCCGACGCGCAATCAGGGAGATAAAGCGTGCGCGCCGCATTGCCGTTGGCCCTGTCGCTACATTCTACTTTGAGAGTTTCGACACGATGCTCCAGCAGGTTCTGGAGATGCTGCACATCGAAAAGGGCGGCGAAGAACAGATCGCAGACGAACTGGCCGCTTATAACCCGCTCATTCCGAACGGCCGCGAATTGTGCGCGACGCTGATGTTCGAGATTCCTGATGCAGTGGAGCGCGACCGCATGCTCCGCACGCTGACAGGCATAGAGAGCCACGTGTTCCTGGAAATTGGCGATGCGCGCGTCGCCGCCGTGCCCGAGAATGATGTCGAACGCACCAAGGAGGACGGCAAGACCTCGTCGGTCCATTTCCTGCATTTTCCAATTTCTAATGACCAGGCCGAAGCGCTTAAGGGCGGGGCGATGCTGCGTCTGGCGATCGTGCATCCGAACTACGGCCACATCGCGCTGGTTTCGGAGGCCGCGCGCGCAGCCTTTGTTTCCGATCTCTCCTAGTTCCGGCGATTTGGGACCAGGAATTTGGCGACGCCCGACAAAAGCATTGCGAACGGCAATGTGGCGGCGCCCGTCAACGTTGCTAGCATGATCTGCGAGAACGGCCAGCAGCGCGACAGGGGCCCCAAAATCCAATCCCGCGCCCAGCCGATGAATGCCGAACGGGACTGAAAGACCGGCGTCAGTGCGGCTGACATGAATTGGACCCAGGCGATCGGCCCGGCGCGACTTCGGCGATAGCACGCCAGCGCCGGCGCAACGGCGCGTCCCCTCAGCGTCGCTGCAAGCGCCACGGCGTCGGCGAGGGCCAGATTGGCCCCCTGGCCCAACTGAGGTGAGGTGGCATGAGCTGCATCGCCGAGCAGTAGGGTCGCATCTTTTCCCCACGGCCAGGCCTGGACGTCCCGGTAGCGCGCGTACGAGAGCGTTGAGATATCCAAAGGTCCGTCGAGCAGGCGGGCCGCTTCGGGCCAATATGACGCGACCGCGGCGCGCCACGCGTTCACGCCCGCCTTGCGCCACGCGGCATGGTCGTCTTCGCGGAGCGACCAGAACAGCGCGACGTTCTTGCCGGTGGAATCAGGTGCGTCCCCCACTGGCAGAACGCCGATCATCACGCGCGCGCCAGCATACACCTGCGCCAGTACGCCGTCCCATTGCGCCGTTTGGTCCGGTCGAATTGTCCAGATCGCCCCCCACGGATAGAGCGGCGCGCGCGCTTTAGGAAGCAGACCGTCACGCAATCCAGACGCGGCGCCATTGGCGATGATGGCCAGGTCGAACGGGCCGAGTCTGTTTTCCCCGGTGTCGATCAAGACGGGGCGCGCAGGTGTTTCGATACGCACGATCTCGGCGCCGCAGCGGATTTCGACGCCAGCGTCGCGAACGGCGCGGTGCAGTGCGCTGAACAGAGTAGCGCGGTGAGCGCCAAGGCCGTAGCAATTTGGCTTCCAGCGCGCATAAGATAGGTCGATCACAGGCCTTCCGCTCGGCGTTCGCCCGCGCAGTGCTGCAACGCGCGCGCCGCGCGCCTCCACCTCGTCGCGCAAGCCGAGCGCGCCAAGCGCTTCCAGCCCTGATGGCTGCAGGAGCAGGCCGGCGCCGACCGGGGCCGGTTCATTAAACCGTTCGAACAGGGTCACGCCGTGGCCTTCGCGGGCCAACGCGATCGCCGCCGCCATTCCGCCGATGCCGCAGCCGACAATGCCGATGCGCATCAGCGTAAAAAGGCGAGGAGACGCTCGCGTAGCGCCGCCTCGTCTTTCAGTTCGCACTCCCAGATGGTGAGCGTGCGCCAGCCTTCGGTTCTTAGCGCCGCCACATTGCGGACATCGCGCTCACGGTTGCGCCCGATCTTGGTGCGCCAATAACCGCTATTTGCTTTGGGTTGGCGCGCGCCGCGTTTGCACATGTGACCATGCCAGAAACAGCCATGCACGAAGATCGCGGCGTTTCGGGACCGGAGAACGATATCCGGCGCGCCCGGCAGCGCCCGGACGTTCAGCCGATAGCGATAGCCTTCAGCCCACAAAAGCTTGCGTACGCGCCGCTCTGGAGCGGTGTCGGCGCTTTTCACCGCGCGCATCACGGCGGAGCGCTTGGCCGGGGTGAATACGTCTACGCTCATGCAGCGCGGGCGGTTTTCCGCGCGGATGTCACGAGCGGAGCGAGCAAGTGTTCGCTTAGCCAGCGCACGGCCGGCGCAGCGACCGCGTCGCCCATCAGGTGAAGCGCTGCGTTCGTCGAACTGGGCAAGGGATAATCGTCCTCAAGGCCCATTAGTCTTGCACATTCGCGTGGCGTCAGCAGGCGGCTGCGGACTTTTCCATTTTCAACCACCAGCAGGGTCTGCCGGCTTGACCCCCCCGCCGGCGTCCGCAGGCAGCCAGCCAATCCGTCGAAACGCGCCTCTACGCGCTGCACCTTCGCGCCGTCCGCTGATCGCATTCTGCGAAACGCCGCACCGATATGGCGCCCTTTGGAAGCGCGCAGTGCTTCGATATGCGCCCGTTGTCGCGCGGCCATCAGAGACAGCAGCCGCGCCGTGTCGCTGTCTTTACGCCACTCAACCATGTCGTCTGGTTCGAGCAGATCGGTGAGGGCCGTGTTGCGCCGGGGCGGCTCTGGCAGGCGCCACCAAATCCACGAGCTTTTTGATTGCAGCGGCAGGGATTCGGCTGCTTCAACTAGCGCGCGACCGTGGAACGGGCCGGGCGCGGCCGCGCGCAGGGATGCGGGGACCGCGCCGCGCACCGCCACGATAAATATTCGCGGTCGGGATTGCGGGAGAAACGATGCCGCGTCGATGGCTAGGGCGCCGACGGCGTAGCCGGCGTTACTGAGAACGGTCACCAGCGCGGAAAAGTCCGCGCCGCCGTGCGAGGTGAGCAAGCCGGCGACATTTTCGAGCGCGATGACGGGCGGCGCTTCGGCGCCGAGGCGCTGAATAGCGCGCCAAAATCCCCAAAACGCGCCGGAGCGCCGCGCTGACAATCCGCCACGCGCGCCGGCTAGTGAGAGATCCTGACAGGGAAACGAGGCCCACGCCAAATCGGCGCCGCGCGGCAGGGCGGCTGCGTCTATCGCCGCGACATCGCCCTCGACAATCTCGGCTGCCCCGAAAACGGCCTTATATTGGGAGACTTTCCTAGGATCGATGTCGTTGGCGAACAGGCAATTCCAGGCAGGGCCGAGACCTATTCGGGCGAGGCCCCCGCCGGCGAAGAACTCATAAAAGCTTCCGACCGTAGTTGAATCAGTACGCATTGGCGTATGATAGGATGGGATGGGGCGGCCTCGATAGGCGTGGCGGCGCCGCGCGAGGCAAGGGAGCGTCTTATGGAGCCCGTGCGGAGCAAAATCGCCGGTGGACTAGGCGGGCTGATCGCGGCGCTCGCGCTGGCCGCTTGTGGACAAAACGGCCCCGGCGCAGCGGCGGACGGCGTGGCTGGTCCAAAACCCGTGGATATCGAGAAGGAATTGGCGGCGCTTGGGCCAGTGGCCGCGCCGGATGTTAAGGCGCTGTACGACGGGGAATTTGAAGCGGTCGGCTCGGAGCCGTTCTGGCGGCTCGACCTTCTAAACGAATGGGCCTCGTTTACGCGGCCGGGCTTGCAGGATGTTGGCGGCCTGCCAACGCGCCGCGACTACCGGGCGCAGGGCGCGCGCATCGTCGCCGGTCCGCTGGTAATCACGCTGCGCGCCGGCGCATGCCAGCACGAAAGCGGCGAGACGTTTCCGTACAAGGCGGAAGTCGATTTCGAGGGCGTCTCCTATGACGGCTGCGCGCGCCGTGGGGATAACGACGCCCAAAGCGGCAATTGGGCCGACAATCTGGCAGATCTCATACCCGCGATCGACGCTTGCCTGGCGCGCGCCGAGAACAAGCCCGCACGCGTCACTATCGCCTACGCCGAAGAAGAGGGTAAACTGATCAGCGTAAGGTTGTTGGACGCTGAAGGGGGGCGGTACGAATGCAAGACCGCCCCCGCCGGCGGCCCGGTTCAGTATTGGGATACGCTCGCCGACCGTAACGTGTTGCAGGGGGAGCGCGATCCGATGTTCACCCGCGCTCCTGGCGCTGCGCCAAAGGGCGGCAAGGACGGCTGCCAGAAGAGCGATCCAGCCAAAGCGGCCGACGGACAGGAACTCGGCTGGCTGACCCGATCAACCTGCTGAGTCAGAAGAACCAGGCGCCGCTCAACAGGCCCGACAGGATATCGCCGATCTCGCGCAGCACGGCCAGGCCGATGCGAAATCCGATCCAGGCGACGGCGAGGGAAATTGCCGCCATCGGCGTGGTCAACAGCGCCATCCGTCCGTCGCGTTGGGCCAGCGCCAGGCCCGTGGCGGCAACGGTAATTCCCGGCGGCCAGTTGCCGCCAGGAATTGGCAGCAGCAGAACCAGGGCCATCAACAATGTTTGTAGTCCCAGCCATTGCTCGGCGGGCGGCCGGACGAAAACCGCCCAGCGGGGGCGGATAAAGCTTTCAATCTTCCGAAGGGAGGGCAGACCGGTGCGAATCGCGTTGCTCAGGGCGTCGCGCGGGACAGTCCAGGCGCGCACGCGCTTCGGCAACCACAATTTATCGCTGCTGAGAACCAGTTGCAGCGCAGGGGCAATTATCAACAGGCCGAAGATCGTGGAAATGCCCGGCACGTTTGGGATGCACATCGGCAAGGCGAGCAGCAGCAGGACCACCCCTACGGCGCGCCCCTCCAGCCGGTCCAATATCTCGCCGACGCTCACCCGGTCTGATTGAAATGCGTCCTGGAGTTCTTCCAGGAGCACTGAGGCCGGCGGTGCGTCGCCGTTTGGCAAGGAAGCCTTCGCAACCGAATCCATGCAGAACGGCTCTTATATGAGATTGCGCAACCGGCGTCGCGCGATAGCCTTTCACAAGCGGGAAGTCGCTCCATGCGTCAATCGCTACACGGACACACCCGTTCAAATAAATCGCCCCTGCTGGTCATAGCCCTGGCCTCATTGCCGGCCGCGTGCGGCCAAAGCGCGGCGGCGCCAGTTGAACTGGAGGGACTTTGGAGTCGCAGCCTGGAGGCATGTGGGGCCGGCTTGGGAGTAACTTTCCGCAGCGACGCGGTGCGGGCGCGTTTCGGCGGCGAAACGTTTGTTCTGCTGTCCGATCCTCGTTACGAAGTGCGTTCGAACGTCCGGGGCGTGCGCATTCGTATCTCTTATAGGTTGCCGGCGGCCCCAGGCGGGGTCAATTCGGCTCTCGGTCGGGGGATCGTCGAACTAGAGCGAAGCCGGACGGGGCGTCTGAAGCCGGTCGCGCGCTGGTTTACCGACGCACAGACCGGCAGCGTGCGGGTTTCGCTCTCGGCGGACCCGCTCGACGACGCGCTCGACCTGGGCTTATGCCCCCGCGAAACCGTAAAGCCCGCCGTTTAGCCGCGGCAGGCCGCGCAGAGGCCGGACGCCTCCAGCATGGTGCGCTTCAACTGAAATCCCGCGCGCTGCGCCGCTTCGGCGACGTCGGAGAGGGCGTGGCCAGCGTCAGCCTCCACCGAGGCGCCGCATTTCTCGCAGAGCAGAAAAATCGTCGAACGCGCACATGCCCCCACATCACATGCGACAAAAGCGTTCTGGCTCTCGATGCGATGGGCCAAACCAAGCCGCACGAGGAAATCGAGCGCCCGATAGACGGTAGGCGGTTTGGCGGCGCCGTGCTCGGGCCTCAGATCATCCAGCAAATCGTAAGCCTTGGCGGGGCCTTCGCGGTCAAGCAGCAACTCGAACACGCGCCGCCGAAGCGGCGTGAATGTCTCGCCCTCCAGAGCGCACGCCGCCTCGGCGGCGGCGATCTGCGCTGAGCGATCCAAATGAGCGACGCTAGCCATTGAACTCCATGATCGCAGGCTTCGCGCGCTGCTGAAAGCCGCACCCTCTAGATAGGAACTAAGTTTGGAACTTTACAAGAACAAAACAATGTGGCACGAAATGGAACATTAAGCGAACGGAGCGGGCAATGGCAGAAGCGATTTTCAAGGGCGTGAGCGGCAGACTGCATCGGTTTTCAGCCTTTGCGCCCCAGGCGGCGATGCCGGCAGGCCCGGCCGTTTACGCCTTTGCGCGGCCCGGACCGGGTGGGAAGGGCTGGACAACATTATTTTTGTCCCGCACCGCGAACTTGGCGCAGCGCATGGCGCGGCACGAACTGTGGGCCGAGGCGCGTCGCCTCGGCGCCACGCATATTCTGATCCATCAGCGACATGAGCGCGACGCCCGTGAGGCCGTCGAGGCCGATCTTCTCGCGGCTCTGCGACCTGCACTGAACGGGCCGCTCGATGCCGCCCGAGCGATTGACCCGCCCGCGAAGGTCGTTCGGCTCAAACCAGCCTCGTCATTCGTGTTTGCGCGCGCAGCGCGCGCCTAGCGGCCGAACTGCGAAACCTTGTTCGGTTCGGGCGCGGCGTTCGCGGCTTTTGCAGCGCGCACCAATTGCACGAACTCCGCGCGCCAGCCGAACGGGTCGTCGCCTCTGGCGCCTTGGGCGAGGGCGAGCGCCTGATCCCAGCCATAGGATTTGTCCATGTAGGGATCGCCGCGCAGCATCTGGCCATAGGCGGCGACAGCCGTGGCGAAGCGAGTCGATTCCGGCGCGGTTGCGATATCGGGGCGCGCGTCGGCATTAGTTATTGCCCGCTCGATCAGGATTGAGTCTTTCGCGCCTGGCGGTTTGTAGCGGATCTTGAGGAAGGCGATCTCGGTCCGTGCGCCTGCCGCTGGAACTGGCGTGGGTTGGTAGCGCAGCGAATCTATCAGCGTCTTGCCGCCGGCGGGCGTCAACTCGTAAATCGCTGTGACGTTCGCGCCCGCGCCGATTTCACCCGCATCGACCTTGTCCTTATTGAAGTCTTCGCGGTTTAGCATGCGCGTTTCGTAGCCGATCAGGCGGTACTCGGCGATGCGGCCGGGGTTGAACTCGACCTGGATTTTCACGTCATCGGCGATCGGGAGCAGCGCCGACTGCATCTGGTCGTGCAGCACTTTGCGCGCTTCGGCGAGCGTATCGATATAGGCGGCAATTCCGTTCCCGGCCTGGGCCAGCTTCTGCATCATCAGGTCGTTGTAATTGCCTTCGCCAAAGCCGAGTTCTGTGAGGTAAATTCCTGTGTCGCGCTTGCGCGAAACGAAATCCTCCAATCGCTTAGGATCAGCGATGCCGACATTGAAGTCGCCGTCCGTGAACTGGACAACGCGATTGATCGCCGTCTTGTCGAAATTCCGCTCGGCCATCGCGTAGGCCAGGGCGATACCCTCGCCGCCCGCGGTAGAACCGCCGGCCTGAAGTTGATCGAGCGCACCCAGCAGCTTGCTCTTCTGATCGCCAGGCGTCGGTTCGAGGACGACGCCAGCCGATCCCGCGTAGACGACCATCGACACGCGGTCTCTGGCCGTGAGGTCGTCAATCAACATGCGGATGGCTTTTTTCGCCAAGGGCAGCCGGTTGTCCGGCGCCATCGAACCGGAAGTATCAAGCAACAGGACGAGATTGAGAGCCGGGCGTTCGGCGGGCCGGATATCGTAGCCTTGCAGACCGATATGCAGCAGCGTTTTGCCGGTCGCCCACGGTGAAGGCACTAGAGCCACCGTGGTCTCAAACGGCCGTTCGCGCGTCTTTGGCAATGTGTAATTGTAGTCGAAATAATTGATCAATTCCTCGACGCGCACCGCATCCTTAGGCGGCAGCATGCCGTCATTGAGGTAGCGGCGCACATTGGCATACGAGGCTGTATCGACGTCGATCGAGAACGTGGACACCGGTTCAGCCGCCACTGACTTCACCGGGTTTGTCTTGGCTTCGGGATACTTTTCGCGGTCGATGTCGCCGGCCATGCGGCCGGGTTGCGAGACGAACCCTCCGGCATACCCAGGAGCTGGCGCCGCCATCTTTGCGTAGGACTTCATCAACGGCGGCGGCGGCGGGGCGGGCGGCGCGACAGGGATGCCGGTCGTGACCGCCACCGCTTCGTTCGCAACGGGCGCCTGATCGCTTCGCGCCCCCGGCGGCGAAGCGCAGCCAGCGAGAAGAAAAGCTGCAAACGATAAGGCCGATAGCGCCTTCACGCACATGGATGTGCATCTCCCCACTTGCTCAGGGGATCACTTGAGCGCCTGCTTTCCGGCGGCGGCGCGCCGCAAACGCGGCAAGATTCCGACCAAATCCCTTAAAAGGCTTTGCTGGCCCTAGTTGCGCCGGTCCATGCGGCCACATTGCTATACAGAACTTGCAGCGGAACCTCGCCGGCGGACAACACAGCCTGGTGAAAATCGCGGATATCAAATCGAGCGCCCAACGCGGTGCGGGCGTCGTCGCGGAGGCGGACAATTTCCTGCCGCCCGGTTTCGCCCGCGCATGCCAAGCCTGGGGCGGCGGCGCAGTCGGCGACGATATCGTCCGCGGCGGATGCGGAAATGCCAACGGCGTCGATAAGATATTGGTTGGACTGATCTCGGCTCCAGTTCAGCCCGTGAATTCCCGTATCGACTACAGCCCGCGCGGCGCTCAGGGTCAGATCCCGCAAATAACCAATGCGGGCGTACGGAGCGTTTTCATAGGCGCCCAGTTCGTCGGCCAGTTGTTCGGCATAGCTCGCCCAGCCAAGGCGCATCGCCGATCCAGGAAGCAATTTGCGTATTATCGGCATATCGCTTTGCGCCGCGACAAGCGCCGCGACGTGGCGTCCCGGCAAGCCTTCGCGATGCGCCAGCGCCGGCAGCGCAAAACGTAATGTTTGTCCGGGAAACGCAACGTCAATCAAAAGTACGGCCGGCCGTTTGCCATCCAAGGAAGGCCCGCAATAGCCCTGCGCGTCGCCAGCTTCGCTAGCGGCGATTTCCAGCGATCCGATCGGCGGCTTGCGCAATACCCGCGGCAGGAGCGCCGCCATGCGACTTACCTCCCGGCGCACGTCATTGACGATCGCATCACGGCTTTCCGGCGCATCTGGGTAAAGAAAACGCGGATCAGCGCTAAGTGCAGCCAGCCGCCGGGCTGGTTCGCCATCAGCCTGTCCTTGTGAGCGCTGCATCATATCGAGCTGGCCGCTGAGCGTTTTGACGCGCGACAGGCTTGCGCGGTGAATGACGTCTACTTGCGCGGCGGGGCCTGCGTGGAACGAAAGGCACGCGCGGTAGTACTCATTCCCGCGCGGAAGCAGCGCGGTCCCCGGATAGTCCGTCGCCCGCACCTGCAAATCGGCGAGCGTAGCGAAAGCCCGGCGATAGGCCGGAAAAATGCTCCCGCCGACGATTGCTTCCGCCTCTGCCAATAATTTCTGCGCGCGGCGCGATTCGGCGCTGTCCGGCGGCGTCGCAGACGGGGTGGACTCAGACGGCAATTGTTTGAGCGCCGCCAGCCGGGTTCGCAGGGCCGTCATAAAGACGGTCTCGGCTGGCGGTCGCGCGAGTATGGCGGCCACCGCATCTTGCAGGCGCCGCAGGATGAATTTTGGCGCTATCACGCCGGCCTGGGCGTCCGCGCGGGCGCTGGCGCTCTCCCCGTCGATCGCTGCGGCCACGACCTTCAGACGCTGCAAATGCAGCATTGTCTCATTAATATCGCCGCCGCCGAGCGCGGCCTTGAGAAGCCGCGGCAGCGTCACGCAAGCGCTGCTAAGATGATCAACCGCATAGGGCGAAAACCCGCCTACCGGGTCAAACCGGCCGAATCCGAACGCCGCCGCGCGGGCCATAATCGACAGATGCCCGTCAACCACATCAAAGCTTTGCTGATTGGAGGCGCTCAGCGACTGGCGATCAATGCCGCCGCGCCATTGCGCGGCGCGGCGCAAAGCGGCGGCGCGTTGCAGATCAACGGCGATCGGAGTGCGGTCGTACAGCCTATCGCGCATTGCCCCGGGGACGGCGGCGAAAAGACCCGCCTCCGGCTGCGCCTCAAGAAGGTCCGCAGTGATATCGGCAAGCATGCCGTCAAACACATCCGGCGCGCGCGGGGGAGACGGGCCGCACGCCGCTACGCCGAGAGTGATACTGATGAAGTTGCGCCGATTCATAGCGCCAACACCGCTTTGCCATTTTCAAGCACGGTGCTCGAACGACTATGAACCGCCGCTTCAAAAGAAATTTCCGCCTCGTCGCGCCACATGCGCACGGCAATCGTTTCGCCGGGAAAAACAGGCGCGGAAAACCGAGCATCGAACGACCGGATGCGGGTGGGATCAAAGTCACAATACGTCTGCATCACCGCCCGGCAGGCGATTGCGTATGTGCACAAACCGTGAAGCACCGGGCGCGGAAAGCCGGCGGCGCTGGCAAACGCCGGATCGGCGTGAACTGGGTTGCGGTCCCCGGTCAGGCGGTATAGCAGCGCCTGATCCGGTCTCGTGGGAATTTCGATTTCCGCATCGGGCGGGCGAGCAGGCGGCGCCCGCAAGGCCGGGGGAGGGCGTCCGGCGTCTCCGTCACCGCCGTCGCCGCGCGCAAAGATCGTCGCCATGAGCGTCGCCAGGGGCTGGCGAGCCTCGGCCAGGACGGTTTCGACAAAGATCAACGCACCCTTTTCCTTACCTTTGTCGGACATACCCACCACCCGGCTTTCGGCTGACAGAAGCGCCGCCGGCGGCAAGGAGCGGTGGATTTCGAGCCTTTGCTCTCCGTGGACAAGCATCAGCCAGTTCAGCCCTATATCCAGCGTCGGGCCCAGAAGCATCAGCATCGCGGCGAAAGAGGGCAGGACTTTGAGGCCGCGCTCGTAGACGAACGCCAATTCGCGCGGATCAAGCGGGTCGCCCCCCATGCCAACGCCCAGGGCGTAGAGCATGACGTCCTTTTCCGAATAGGCGATCTCGCCTTGGGCGTGGAGCGCCATGAGGCTTTCGCGGGGCAGGGCCAAACCATCCTCCGGGGGCGAGGCGCCTCAAACTGCTGGCGGAGTCGCCGCCATTTAGTAGCGCACAGTTGCGTTGGAGGCCGCTTTCTGGTTTTCAGCCCTGTGGGGAATTAGGAGGCGACGAATGAGCGCGCAGCCCGAGTCTGGTCAAGCAGAGTTGACCGGCAACGTTATGTTTTACAAACAGCCCGAGCCGCTATCGCTGGAGCGGCATCGTTCGCTCGGCGCCAAACGGGTCGACAGGCCGTTTCAGTTCCTGGGGGCCAGCCATGTTGTGCCGATCACAGTCAACGAATTTGGCGTGGCTGCCGGGTCTTATCCAGTGATTTTCGCGGGTGAAAAGAAAACGCCCCTGGCGGTGATGGGCATCCGAGGCGGCGAGAATGTCTTTGTGGACCGCTCGGGCGAACTTGATCCTGAAATCTACCTGCCGGCGTTTGTTCGCCGCTACCCGTTCGTTTTTGCCTCCGACGGACAGAATGAAAGGCTGTTGGTCTGTATCGACCGGGCCGCGCCGATGATTGGGGAAAATCCCGAGGTGCCGTTTTTCAACGGGGACGAGCCGTCTCAATACACCCAGGACGCGATCGAATTCTGCAAAGAATTCGAACGCCACCGCCTGGGGACGGAGACGTTCGTAAAAACGATCGATGACTTGGGATTGTTTGAGGAAAAGGACATTACCCTCTCCCAGAACCTACCCGACGGGAAACAGGAACAGGCCCGGATTGCCGATTATTTTGCGATTTCGGAAGAGAAGCTGAACGCGCTGCCGATCGACAAAGTGCAGATGTTGCGCGAGCAGGGCATGTTTGGGCCGATCTATGCCCACCTGATCTCTCTGCTGTCATGGCCGAAGATCATCAACCGCGGTCTGACCATCGCGAACGCGGAGATGCAGGCGCAGACGCGCGCCAACACCCCGTTGGCGTGATCGTTCACGAACACGCGACTGCGATTGGCCGTCGAGGCGCGAGCGCCTATGTACGCGCCATGCGTTCGATTGCGTTGGTCTGTGCGGCGGCGGGATTGCTTGCCCTGATCCCGCCGTCGCAGGCAGCGCCCTTCCGCACCGACAATGTCGAGGGCGAGCTGGTTTCGTCACGGGCGGTGGTTGCGCCCGGCGAAACCTTCACCGTCGCCTTGCACGAAAAGATCAGGGACGGCTGGCACACCTATTGGCGCAATCCGGGCGATTCTGGAGAGCCCACCACGATCACGTGGAATTTGCCTGCGGGTTTTTCGGCTGCGCCCAACGAATGGCCTGCCCCGACCATCGACCGCACGGGCCCGATCACCACGTATGTCTATGAGCATGAGGTGTTTCTGCCCATGCAGATCACCGCTCCGGCCAACCTGAAACCGGGGCCGGTCGATCTTACGGCCAAGGTGCGCTGGCTGGTCTGTTCGGATGTCTGCATTCCCGAGGAAGGTCAGGTCAGCCTGCGGCTGGACGCTGGCGGGACCGGCAGAGACGATCCGGCCTGGGCGAGCAAGCTGAAAGCGGTTCGCGATAGGCTGCCGAAACCGGAGGGGGTCTCCGCAAGCCTTACAAGGACCGGCGAGGCCTACCAGTTGACCGTGACCGGCGGTCCCATTGTGAACGCTGCTTCTCTGGCTTTCCTGCCCTACGAGAATGACAAGATCGATCACGCGGCCGAGCAGCCAATTGCAAAGCGCGCGGATGGCGCCACGCTGACCCTGACGCCGTCGGTCGCCGAAGGCCTTGGCAAGGGGCCCCTTGCGGGCGTGTTGCTTTATCAGGTGAACGAGAGCGGCCGCGCCGCCCCGCGTGCGGTCGAGATCGAGGCGCCAGGCCTCAGCGCCGCGCCGCCGCCCGCGCCGGCCGCGCCCAAGGCAAGCGGCGCTGCAGGAATCGTTGCGGCGCTTGGCCTGGCTTTCCTTGGCGGCCTGATCCTCAACGTCATGCCCTGCGTCTTTCCGGTGTTGTCGTTGAAAGCGCTAAGCTTGGCGCGCGGCGGCGAGCAGGCCGAAGCACGCCGCCACGGCGTGATTTTCGTGTTGGGCGTCATGGCGACGTTTCTTGCCCTGGCGGGAACGCTGATCGCGCTCCAGGCCACCGGCGCCGGCGTGGGCTGGGGATTCCAGTTGCAGGAGCCGTTGGTCGTAGGCGCGTTGGCGCTGCTGTTTTTCGTCATCGGGCTCAACCTGATCGGCGCATTCGAAATTGGCGGCGGCGTCCAGAACGCTGGGTCTAGCCTGGCGAGCCGGGGCGGGGACGCTGGGGCCTTTTTCACGGGCGCGCTCGCTGTCGTCGCGGCCACGCCCTGCACCGCGCCATTCATGGGCGCGGCGCTCGGCTTTGCGGCAACGCAGCCGCCGCTTCAATCGCTGCTCGTGTTCGCAGCGCTCGGGTTCGGCTTCGCAGCGCCATTTGCCGCACTCAGCTTCTTTCCGGTCCTGCGCGCCTGGTTGCCGAAGCCCGGCGCCTGGATGAACCGGTTCAAGGAATTGCTCGCCTTCCCGATGTTCGCCGCGGCGGCATGGCTGGTCTGGGTGCTCGGGCGCCTCGCCGGGGCGGACGGGGTGGTCGCCGCTTTGGCAGCCTTTATCGGCATCGGGTTTGCCGTATGGGCCTGGCGGGCGTTTTCAAAGGCGCCGCCGCGCCTGCTGGCCAGTCTCGTAGCGCTTGTCCTGCTCGTGCTGGCGGCCATAGGCCTTCATGCCGCGCCAGCGCAGGCGAACAGCGCAGGCGGGTCGAGTTTACCGTTGCACGGCGAACGTTGGACGCCGGAGCGAGAAGCGGCCTTGCGGGCGCAGGGGCGGCCGGTGCTGGTGAATTTCACCGCCGCCTGGTGCGTGACCTGCCAAGTGAACGAGCGGGTCGCTTTCCGGTCGCGCGAGGTCTCGGAAGCCTTCGCCGCAACAAACGCCGCCTATCTTGAAGCCGATTGGACCGCTCAGGACGCGGTGATCGCCAAAACGCTCGCGGCGCATGGACGGGCGGGCGTTCCATTATATCTTTTTTACCCGGCGAAAGGGGGAGACCCCGAGGTCCTTCCCCAACTTCTAACGCCGGGAATGGTCGTGGAAGCGGTGAAGCGCGCCGCCGCTGCAAGCTAGGTCCGTCAAGGGAGGATGAATCTCATGGCTGATTTCGTGCTCAATCGCCGAACCCTGGCGCGGGCCGCGGCGCTCATGGCCACCGCCGGCCTCACGGCGGGCGCCCTGATCGCGTCGAGCGCCGACGCTGCAGTCCAGAACGGCAAGGCCGCGCCGGCGTTTACGGCGGTAGATTCCAATGGCAAAACGGTAAAACTGGCTGACTTCCTCGGCAAAACCGTCGTGCTTGAATGGACGAATGACGGCTGCCCCTATGTGCGCAAGCACTATGACTCGGGCAACATGCAGAAGCTGCAAAAGGAAGCGACGGCTGACGGAATCGTCTGGCTGTCGATCATCTCTTCCGCCCGCGGCCAGCAAGGCTACGCAGACGGCGCGCGCGCCAATGAACTCACCAGCGCGCGCGGCGCCGCGCCGACCGCCGTGCTGCTCGATCCGAAAGGCGTCATCGGCCATCTCTACAACGCCAAGAACACGCCTCACATGTTCATCATCGATAAGGCCGGCACCCTGGTCTATCAGGGAGCGATCGACGATAGGGCGACGACCAATCCTGACGATCTTGCCGCCGCGAAGAATTACGTTCGCGCCGCGTTAAGCGAGATCAAGGCGGGCAAACCAATCACCACGGCCGCCACCGTCGCTTACGGCTGCACAGTCAAATACGAGTAGGCGCGGCGAAAGGTTAACGGCGTTTTCGGTTCGCGTGCTGTGGACGGATCAGCCGGCCTGGGTTACACGCTCGGCCCTTCTCAGGCTTTCTCCATGCTCGATGCGCATGCCCCCTTCAGACGCGCCCCCAACGCCCGGGCAGGGTTTCCGCCCGAAGGCGCGCCGTCCGCGCGGCCTTGAAGACCGGCGCGGTCCCGCGCTCGCGCGCGAGCGGGCCGCAATAGAGGCGATCTCCAAAGTTTATGAAAAATGGGGTTTCGAAGCGCTGGAAACGCCCGCGCTCGAATACGCCGACGCGCTCGGCAAATTCCTCCCCGACCAGGATCGCCCGAACGAAGGCGTGTTCGCGTTTGCCGACGACGATGAGCAATGGCTCTCGCTGCGCTACGACCTGACCGCGCCGCTGGCGCGCTTCGTCGCGGAAAACTACGACGCGCTGCCGAAGCCCTATCGCCGCTGGGCGGCGGGGCCAGTGTGGCGCAACGAAAAGCCGGGGCCGGGACGGTACCGCCAGTTCTGGCAATGCGATGCCGATACGGTGGGGAGCGCAAGCCCTGCCGCCGACGCCGAAATGATCGCGATGGCATGCGAGGCGCTGGAGGCGGCGGGGGTAGCACCGGGTCGCTATCGCATGAGATTTAGCCACCGGAAGCTGCTCGATGGATTATTGGCGGCGGTAGAGATCGAACCTGGTAGAGAAGCTGAAATCCGGATGCGCGTCCTGCGCGCAATAGACAAGTACGATCGGCTCGGCATTGATGGGGTAGGTGCGCTCCTTCGACAAGGCCGTCGCGATGAATCAGGAGACTTTACTGCAGGTGCTGGTCTAACTGAGGTGAGCGCAAAACTTGTCGAAAAGTTCGTGACAGGTGTTTCTGGTGAGCCGACCGAAGTTCTCAGGACCCTGACCAACTTGGTTGGCGGCACGCAGCAGGGTGACGCGGCTCTGAACGATATCGAAAATATATTCGAGGTTCTGGGTTCGCGTGTGCTGATACCGCATAGCTGTCACATCGAGACAAGCGTTGTTCGTGGGCTTGAGTACTATACAGGCGCGGTGTTCGAGGCGGAGTTGATTGCAAAGGGCAGCGACGGGAAGCACGTTTCTTTCGGCTCTATCGGCGGCGGCGGGCGCTACGACGATCTGGTCGCTCGCTTTCGCGGTGAGCGCGTGCCTGCAACGGGATTTTCTATCGGCGTGAGCCGACTCGTCGCCGCGCTCGAAGCGGCCGAGGGTGTCGAGGCCGCAAATGGCCCCGTCGTCATCCTCAGTCTCGAAGCCGATCGCATGGCGGACTATTTCGCGATGGCGGCGGAATTGCGCAACGCCGGCGTACGCGCCGAAGTCTATCTTGGCGCGGGTAAATTCGGCCCGCAGCTTAAATATGCCGACAAGCGCAATGCGCCGCTGGCGATCATTCAGGGCAGCAACGAGCGCGAGAAATCCCCGCCGGTTGTGATGATCAAAGACCTCAAGCTCGGTGCGGAAATGTCGAAATCCATTGCCGACAATGAGGAATGGCGCAAAGGCCGCCCCGCGCAGATCGAGGCGCCGCGCAGCGATCTGGTCGCCACGGTGAAGCGGATGCTGGCGGGGAAAACCAAATGAGCGCCGCTGCGTCCATCGCCGCCGTGTTGGTCAAGCATGCCATGATCGAGATCGATCCGCCGGTGCTACAGCCGGCGGGGCTCTACCTCGAACTCGCGGGCGAGAATTTGCGCAAGCGCGCGTTCCTGATCGACGATCCAAGCGGCGAGGAATTGTGTCTGCGGCCGGACATGACGGTGCCCGCCTGCCGCGCCGCGATCGCTTTGCCGAACAATTCCGCGTTCGCAGTACGCTACCAGGGCCTCGTATTTCGTCGCCAGAGCGCACTTACCGCGGGGGCTGCCGAATTCCTGCAAGGCGGCGCCGAATGGTTTGCGCCGGCTGCGGACATGGAACGGCAGGAACCGGCCATCCTCGCGGCGGCGCTGGAGGCCTGCCGCGCCGCTGGCGTTGAGCCTTCTCTACGCATTGGCAATGTAGGCCTGTTTGCAGCGCTTGCGCGCTCGGTTGGCCTCGATCCGGTGTGGAGCGAGCGGCTCGTACGGGCGTTCTCGCGCGCCGGCGGACCGGCTGGCGTGATGGCTGAAGCAAGCGCGCCGGAAACTCCGCCGTCAGCTCTGGCTGAAGCGCTTGCAGCGCTGCCGGCGGAGCGCGCGGGCGCGGCCCTAGCCGAAATGCTCGACATCGCGGGCGTCGCGCCCGTTGGCGGGCGCAGCGTGGACGATATCGCGGCGCGCCTGCGCGAACAGGGCGCGCGCGCCGGCGCAGTGCGCCCGACGGAAGCGCAATTCGCGCCGATTCGAACGGCGCTCACGATCAACGAAACGCCAGACGCTGCATTTGGCGCGCTTACGGGGCTTACGAAATCAGGCGCCGTTTTTGGTGAAGCGCTGGAACGCTTCCGCGCGTTCTGGGCCGAAACCATAAAGCTCGCCAAAGCGCCAGCCGATACGCGTTTCGTGTTCGGCCTCGGGCGCGGGATTTCCTACTACGATGGCCTTGTGTTTGAACTGGAGGCGCCCGCGCTTGGCCCGCGCGCAAGCCTCGGCGGCGGGGGGCGTTACGACGGCCTTCTGCGGGCGCTCGCCGCACGCGAAGCGAATGCCGGCCGGTTTGCCGTCTGGGCGGCGGCCGGTTTTGCGTTACGTCCGAAGCGGTTGGAGGACGCAGCGAAATGAGCGGATTGGTATTCGCCATTCCCTCCAAGGGCCGGCTCAAAGAGCAGGCCGAGGCGTTCCTTGCCGATTGCGGTCTGCGGCTCGTCCTGGAATCGCGCGGCTATACGGCGACCATGAAAGGCGCGCCGAACGTGGATGTTCGCCTTATGTCGTCCGGCGAGATCGCCCAGGCGCTGCGCGCCGGCGCCGTTCATGCCGGCATCTGCGGCGAGGATCTCCTGCGCGAGAGCGAACCGGCGATGACTCGCGTCGCGCTTGTGCGCGCTCTGGGTTTTGGGCCGGCGGATCTCGTGGTCGCTGCGCCCAAAAGCTGGTTCGACGTCGCCACGATGGCCGACCTCGACGCAGTCTGCCATGATTTCCGCGCCCGTACCGGCGCGCGGTTGCGCGTGGCGACAAAATATCCGGCGCTGGCGAGAGCTTTCTTCGACGAGCACGGGCTTGATGACTACCGCATCGTCCAGAGCGACGGGGCGACAGAAGGCGCGCCAGCAGCCGGCGCGGCTGAGACGATAGTCGATATAACAACGACTGGGGCGACGTTGGCCGCCAACCACCTGAAGATATTGAAGGACGGCGTCATCCTCAAAAGCCAGGCTCAACTCGCCGCGAGTCTCATCGCGCCCTGGGATGAGGTCAGCCGGGCCGCGTTCCATGGTCTGACAGACAAAATTGAGGCGCGGCTGAGGGCCAAAGCCTTCTGCATCGTTCGCGCCGCCCTTGGTAGGCCAACGGCTGAAATTGCCGCCATCGCAAAGGCGTTGGGCGCTCGGGTCGTGACGACAGGCGCCGTGGTCGAACTGGAATGCGCCTCTGACTTGTCGGGCGCTGTAGCCGCCGCGCTGCTGGCGGCCGGCGCCAGCGACGTGCTGGTGCTCGCCCCTAGTTACATCTTCGCAACGCCCAACGAGGTTCATGCAAGGTTTCATAACAGAATTGCAATGACGCCTTGACAGGGAAAGATCGGGCGGCAGAGTGACGCGCGATTGAAGAGCGGCCTTAAGTCGCCTCAGTTACGGCGTTTCGGGGGGGAGGAAGCGCGCCAACTAAAAATAGGCGTTGGACGCCGCGCGGTGTGAGCCGCGCGGCGCGCCGTTTCAGGCATTTGGCGCGACCCATTCCGCATTTGTCGCTATACCGAAATTATTTTCGTTTATGCGAATTGCGCGATGGCGCTGCGCGCTGGTTTGACCTTCCGCTGGCGCGGCGCCGGCGGTTCAGATAGCGCCATCGGCCATGTCTGACCCGACACACTCGCGCGGCGGTCTTGTCATACCGCTCCTGCGCATTGCCGGGCCGGTCGCGCTCGCCCGGCTCGGCATCATGTGCATGGGGGTGGTCGATACGATTATTGTTGGCCAACTCGCGCCGCGGCAATTGCCGTTCCTTGCTTTGGGATGGGCGCCGACCGGGGTGCTGATTGTTGCCGGCATTGGACTGCTGATCGGCGTGCAGGTTCTCGCCGCGCGCGTCATCGGGGAGGGCAGTCCGTCCCACGCGGGAACGATTTGGCGAAAAGGCATGGTTGTCGCTGTTGTTACCGGTGCTGCGGCGGCGCTCTGCCTTTTTTTTGGGGCCGCGCCGCTGTTGCGTGTTCTCGGCGTTGCGCCCGATCTGATCGATGGTTCTGCGGCTGTCGCGCGGGTGCTGGCGCTCAGTATTCCGTTGCACTTCATATACGTCGTGTGTTCGTACTTCCTGGAGGCGATCCAGCGCCCAAATGCCGGCATGCTGGTTATCTGGGCCGCGAACGTCATCAATGTCGCGATGGCCGTTACGCTGACGCCGATTTATGGCGCGGTGGGCGCGGCGTGGGGCACGGTTGGCGGGCGGGCGTTCACGGTTGTTGCGCTGATTACCTGGATACTTCTGGCGAAATCGTCGCGCGCTTACGACGTGAAGCGCACGTTAGCGAACGCGCCGAGTTATGCCGCCTTGCTTGCCGTCGGCGCGGCGGCGGCGTTGAGCCAGGTCGCCGAAGCCGGCGCGTTTTCGGGCATGACGGTGATCGCAGGAAGGATCGGGGCGGACGCGGTCGCGGGCTACCAGATATTGCTAAATATGCTGTCCGTCGTGTTCATGGTGGCGCTCGGCATGTCCTCCGGTACGGCAGTACTCGTGGCGGACGCAACCGGCCGACGTGATGCGCGGGGCGTGGCGCATGCTGGTTGGACAGGCATGGCGGTGAATTCGCTCGCCATGGCCGCCGCCGCTCTCTTGATCGTCGTTTTCGCGGCGCCGATCGCTCACACGTTTACGGCCGACCTTGCGCTCGCCGCCGTGCTGATCACGGTGATGCCGCTTACCGCGCTCATTCCTTTGCCAGACGGCGGGCAGAGCGTGTGCTCATCGGCGCTGCGTGCGCGGGGGGACAATTGGTTTCCCACCGCGAGCCATATCCTGGCCTATGTTTTTGTCATGCCGCCGCTGGGTTTTTTTCTCGGCGAGATCAACGGCTGGGGCGTGCGCGGTTTGATGACCGCCATTCTGTTGGCGAGCGTGCTTTCGGTATCCGTGCTGGTGGCGCGGTTTGCGCTGTTATCCCGGCGGCGGTCGCTAGACGCCTAGCACCCAGCCTTCTTCATTAGTCACGACATCGGAGGGAGCGTTGTGCTTGCGCGGTCCGAACAGCGCGGCGAGCTTGCCGGCCTCATCGAGCGCGGCGAAGTGCGCGGCGAGCGTGCGTACTTGCGCGGCGTCTTTCACCTCGCCAGCGGCCAACGGCGCCGCCAACATTGACGGCCACACTTCCGCAAGGACTGCATCCACGCCCTCAAGATCGTTTGCGTCGAGCGGGCGCCAGCCGGTTTCGAACGGCCAGATTTGCACGCGATCCCCGCCAGCTTCTTTCAGCGCCTTGACGAGCGGCAGGCCCGTCAGCGTCTGACCGCCTACGGAACCCTGATAATAAAGCTTCCAGACCGAACTCATTCCCGGCTGAGCGCTCTCGCAGAACCGCAACTCGGGTAAATCGCCCGGCTCATGATCGCGAGGACGCTTGGCCTTTAGCGTTGTCTGTTCGTCACGGGCGGGACAACCCCAGAACGGGAATGCCTGTGCGGTCATCAGCCGGTTCATCTTCGCGGCCACCTGAAAGCGGTTGTTGGTGTTGTCCGCCTTGTCCTTGATTTCGCGCGCAACGAAATCAAGCATCGCGCGCCATGGCGGCTCGCCAAGCTTCAGGGCAGATGCCGTCCCCCTGGGAAAGCCGAGGCAGAAATCGAACCCGACAAGAACGCGTTCGCCGCGGCGTTTGAAATCAGCGAGACTTTGCCTGATGAAGGCGCTCGCCTCGGTGCGCGTAGGCGCATTGTGCCCGGCATGAACGAGGCGAAAGCGTACGTCGCGTTTGAACGTGCCGATCCAAATCGAGTCGGCGCCCGTCGTCGGCTTGGATGCAGCACTCCAATCCACAATCATGTAGGCGTCGAACAGGCGCGCCATGCCGAAATCCCCTTATTGCGGCGGCGGAGCACTTGCGCGACCGGTCTTGCAAAGTCAACGCACGCCGGCGGCTTGTCCTGCCGGCGCTGGGCGGATAAAGCGCGCCCTAAGGAACAACAATGTCTATTCGAGTACGCTTTGCGCCTTCTCCGACCGGCAAGCTGCATGTCGGCAATGTCCGCACCTTCCTGCTAAACTGGCTCTTCGCGCGCCGCGAAGGCGGGGCAGTCATGCTGCGCATAGACGACACCGATCTGGCGCGGTCGACTGCGGCGTTTGAACGGGGCATCGAGACCGATCTAAAATGGCTTGGCCTGGAGTGGGACGAGCACGCCAAGCAATCGGCGCGCTTTCCGCTATATGACAAGGCCGCCGAAAAGCTCAAGACGGCGGGCTTGCTTTACCCTGCGTACGAAACCGAGGACGAGCTAGAACGCAAGCGGCGTATCGCACAGTCACGCGGACGCCCTCCGATCTACGACCGCGCTTCCTTGCAACTGACAGCCGCGCAAAAAGAAGCCTTTGCCGCAGAGGGCCGAAAACCCCATTGGCGCTTCAAGCTTTCGGGGGCGCGCGCCGACTGGACCGATCTGGTTCGGGGCGAACAATCGATCGACACAGGCTCTTTGTCCGATCCCGTGCTGATCCGTGAGGACGGGGCTTACCTCTACACGCTGCCTTCAGTGGTGGATGACTCGGATCTGCACGTAACGCACATCATTCGCGGGGAGGATCACGTCGCCAATACAGGCGTACAGATCGAGTTGTTTCGCGCCCTGGGCGCGGAGCCGCCGACATTCGCTCATTTCCCTCTGCTGGTCGGCGCTGACGGCGAGGGACTATCGAAGCGGATCGGTTCGTTGTCGGTAGAGGAATTGCGTGAGTCTGGCTTTGAGCCGCTGGCGATCGCTTCACACTTGGCGAAACTTGGCACGTCTGATCCGGTTTCCGCGCGCCCTTCGCTGAAGGCGCTGGCGGACGAATTTGCCTGGGACAAGATCGGCCGCGCGCCCGCCCGGTTCGACGTCGACGAGTTGAAGCGCGTAAATTCCGAGGCGCTCCACCACCTGGATTATGCCGCGGTCAAGGCGCGCCTTGCGGCGCTGGGCGTCGATCACGGCGAAGCCTTTTGGCTCGCGGTGCGGGGAAATCTCGGCGTGCTCAGCGATGCGGAAATCTGGGCGAGCGTCGTTTCCGGCGAGATCGCGCCGGTGGTGGAGGACCACGCGTTTCTGGCGCAGGCCGCTGAGTTGCTGCCGACGGGACCCTACGGTGAAGATGCGTGGGGCGCGTGGACGAACGCAGTGAAAGCGAAGACCGGCGCCAAGGGCAAGCACTTGTTCATGCCCCTTCGCCTGGCGCTGACGGGCCAGCCGCATGGGCCGGAAATGCCGAAATTGTTTCCTCTGCTCTCGGAGGCAAAGGTACGCGCGCGGCTGGCCGGACGGCGCGCTTAGGCCGGCGCCGCCTGCGCTTCCATCGCCTTGAAGCAATGGTCTACGGATCGCGCGTCGATGATCTTGCCAGCAAAAGTGGCCGGAGTGAGCTTGGCGTTTACCGTGTGGTCGATCAGGTGGAAGAACGGCGCCCAGAAATCATCTTCCGACAGCAGAGCGATCGGTTTTTCGTGCAATTCCAGGCGCCGCCAGGAAAGCACTTCGACGATTTCCTCCAGCGTCCCGATGCCGCCGGGGAGCGCAACGAAGGCGTCGCTCTCCTCGAACATGATCAGCTTGCGCTCGTGCATGGTATCGACCATGCGATGCTCGACCGCGTCCCAAACGAGTTCGCGGTCGGCCAGAAAACGCGGCATGACGCCGAGCACTTTGCCACCGGCTTCATGTGCGCCTGCCGCCGCCGCGCCCATCAATCCGATCCTCCCGCCGCCATAGACCAGGCGAATCCCGCGCCGCGCCATTTCCCCGCCGAACCGGCGCGCAAGGTCGAGATAGGCGGGATCGGCGGCCTGCGAGGAGCCGCAATAGACGCAGATTGAGTTGAGAAAAGCCGGCCGCCGAACGGCGCGGGGTACGGTCAGCACTGTTTTATGGTCCATTTGCTTCCATGTAGGGGCTGTTTTAGGCGCATTGCAGGCCGCTCCCGTCCAAATATGGCCCACAAGGCGGAGCCCGGCTCATTGCTCCTTGGGCCCCTTGCGCCTAACTCAGCCGCATGAGACGCCCGCATCAGGCCCGATTCAAGAACGACGCCACTCCACTAATTCCTTTCGCCAACGCCGAATCTTCCGGTTCGCCGAGCCTTTCCCTAGCGTTGAAGCGTATCAGCGAGGTGATAGGCGGGCTAAAA
Source organism: Caulobacterales bacterium (assembly GCA_035549875.1). Taxonomy (GTDB): domain Bacteria; phylum Pseudomonadota; class Alphaproteobacteria; order Caulobacterales; family Aquidulcibacteraceae; genus JAKFWI01. The sequence goes on along the minus strand of DASZPV010000066.1, from coordinate 18,057 downwards.
TCCACAGATATTCGATTGCGTCTTTGGACCTCTCTGGCGCTGACGGTTGGCAGCAAATTGCTGACGGTTGTTGCGCCCCTCGTACTGGCGGACGCGATTAACCGCTTGTCGCGCGGCAATACGGAAGGATTTCTGCCCCTTTTTCTGGGGCTGGTGATGGTGTGGTCAGGTCTACGGTTTGGATCAGCCGCGCTGCCCCAGATCCGCGACGCGATCTTTGCGCCGGTAAGTCAGGAGGCGCAGCGGCGCGCAGGCGCGGCGGTGTTCGCCCACGTCCATTCGCTCTCGGTTAGCTTTCACGCAACCAAGCGAACCGGGGCGGTGTTTCGCACGATCGAGCGCGGCATACGTGCGATCGATTTTCTGCTGCGGTTTCTGGGGTTCAACATCGGCCCGACATTGCTCGAACTGACGCTCGCTGCCTTGATCCTGACGCTGCACTATTCTTGGATGTTTGGCGCGATGGCTGCGGCGGTCGTCTTCGTCTACGCATGGCTTACCTTCGGCATCACGGAATGGCGCCTGCAGCATCGCCGCGAGATGAACGAGGCCGACACGGAAGCTTCCGGCCGCGCGGTGGACTCGCTGATCAATTTCGAGACCGTGAAAGCGTTCACCGCCGAAAAGCGCGAGACAGAGCGATTTGATCGGGCCCTGGCCGCCTACGCAAAGGCTGCCGTACGCTCGAACACGTCGCTCGTGCTGATGAACGTCGTGCAGGGCGTGGTGATGAATATCGGGCTCGCCTGTATGGTGGGGCTCGCTGGCTGGATGGCCGTGCGCGGTCAGATGGGGCCGGGCGATGTCACCGCGATCATCATGTACATGCTGAATATATACGCGCCGCTGAACTTCCTCGGCTTCTCCTATCGCGAGATCAAGCAATCGGCGATCGATATCGAAAAAATGTTCGCGCTTCTCGATGAAAAGCCGGAAATCGCCGACGCGCCAAATGCCGTGCCTTTGAAGGCTGGCGTCGGCGAAGTGCGGTTCGAAGACGTAAGCTTTTCGCATGAGGGGCGCGACCGCAGCCTGGAGCACGTCAGTTTTGTGTGCCCCGCCGGTAAAACTACGGCGATCGTCGGACCCAGCGGCGCGGGCAAGTCCACCGTGCTCAAATTACTGTTTCGGTTTTTTGACCCCGCGTCGGGGCGAGTCGCCATAGATGGCCAGGACGTGAAAGCCGTAACCCAGGACAGCCTGCGCGAAGCGCTGGGTTTGGTGCCGCAAGACGTCGTCCTGTTCAACGACACCATTCGCTACAATATCGCTTACGGCGCGCCCGAGGCTGATTTTGCGCGGCTCAGGGATTCGGCAGGTCAGGCGCAATTGCTCGAGTTCATCGAGAGTCTTCCGCATGGCTGGGAGACCCGCGTCGGCGAACGCGGCCTGAAGATTTCCGGCGGCGAGAAACAGCGCGTGGGGATCGCGCGCGTTATGCTCAAGGATCCGCCGATCCTGATCCTCGATGAAGCGACGTCATCACTGGATTCGCGAACGGAGGCGGGCGTGCAGGAGGCGCTGGAGGCCGCCGCGCGCGGCCGAACCACCATCGTTGTGGCGCATCGGCTATCGACGATCGCGGGCGCCGACCAGATCGTTGTGCTCAAGGACGGCCGGGTTGCTGAGATAGGACGGCATGCCGATCTCGTCGCAAGAGGTGGCGAGTATGCCGAGCTTTGGCGCCGGCAGGCCGAAGAGCCGGAGGTCCGTGCAATAGCCACGGCGCGATAGTTCGCAGCGTACGCCGCTCGCTATCGCGCGGCGCGCACCGGATGAAAAAACAGCGCTTGGGCGATCATCGCCTTCAACGCCGCGGGCACGAACGGCTTCATCACCAGATAGGTTGGTTCAGGGCGCGCTCCGGTGAGCAAGCGTTCGGGAAACGCCGTCACGAACACGACGGGCGCATCGACTGATTTCTGGATAATGTTGGCGGCGTCAAGGCCAGTGCCGGCGCCGGCCAACTGAATGTCGGCGAGCACCAGGCCGGGGGGCGCGTCCTTCGCCGACTGCACCGCCAGCGAGGCGGAGGCGCAAATCCCGGAAACATCGTGGCCGAGTTCGCGGACGGTCTGTTCAATATCGGCAGCGATCACCGCTTCGTCCTCAATGATGAGGACGCTGGTTTTAAGGCCGGATTCGATCGCCTGCTCCGCTTCGGCGAGAAGCGCGGCGGTTTCCTTTTCCGACCGGTCGAGGATTTGCGCGGCCGCCTTTGGAGAAAACCCCTCCATCGCCGTCAGAAGGTAGGCGCGGCGGGAAAGGGGCGCGAGTTCGCCGAGCCGCGCATCCACGCCCTTGGCGTCTGTTCTATGGGACGCGCCAGCGTTGACCGTGTGAAAAACGCGATAAAGGGCCAGTTTCCTTGGCAACGCACTCACGCTTTCGCCGTCCGGCCCGGCTAGGCGCGCCAACGTCGCCGCTACAGCGGCGTCGCCGGCGGTCTGACTGCCGGTCAAGGCGCGCGCATAGCGGCGCAGGTAGGGAAGCAGGGATGCGTAACGGTCGTTTGCTGCCATTAGAGGTCCATTTTTTACATTCCTATACAGGATGAACTCGCCCTGTCGCTCTTCCTTCTGTAACATCATCAAACATGAACGAGCCAAAGCCAGATCCAGCCCAGGCGTCCGATACGCCAGCGGCTGCGCCCGAAGATAGGACGCGCGTGCGCGAAGCGCTCGGTGAAGGCCTGCGAAAATTTTACGATTCCGTACTGGACGAGCCAATTCCCGCTGAGTGGATGAACTTGGTCGGCGGTTCGCCCGACCAGGAGGATCGATGACGACGCAAAGCGTCTCGCACCGGGCGGGGGCGCCGCAGGCGCGTGAAGCGGCGTTTCGCGCTGCGCTGATCGCCGAGATGAGTCACGTTCGAGCCTTCGCCCGATCGCTCTGCGCCGGGCGGCAGGAAGAAGCTGACGACATTGCACAGGATGCGCTCGCCAACGCGTGGGCGGGAAGAGACGCCTATACGCCGAGCGCGCCATTGCGCGCATGGTTGTTCACTATCGTTCGCAACCTCTACCGGTCCCGCAAGCGGCAAAACTGGCGCGAGACGCTGCTGGAAAACCTGGAAGGCGTCGGCGGCGCCACCAGCGGGCGGGAAACCGCAGCCAAGGTCGAACTTGACGACGCACGCCGCGCACTCTCGGTCCTCGAAGAAGATCAGCGCGAAGCCTTGGTGCTCGTGGCGGTCGCTGGATTTTCGGTGGAGGAAGCGGCCGCCATCTGCGACACCAAGCCCGGCACGATCAAAAGCCGCATCAGCCGCGCCCGCGCGCGCTTGGAGGCGGCTTACGCCCAAGGCGAAATCGGCGCAGGTGCGCCCGACGCGTCAGGCGCCTTGGATGCGCTGATCGAGGAAGCCCATGCGCGCGCGGCTCATCGATAAAATTCGTCAGATTCGCGCGCCGAAGGGCTTGCGTGCGCGTTTGCTGCTTACACTCGCCTTTGCGATCGGCCCGGTGCTGGCGATCGTGATCTTTCAGGCCGCACATTCCTATCGCGAGGCGGTGGCGCGCTCGCAGGACGAATTGCTGGTTTCGGCGCTAACCGCCGGTCAAAGCGCGCGCTCCACTCTTGAAAAAGGGCGGACGGTCCTGAACACGCTGCAGTCGCTGCGCGCCGTCCGCAACGGGGGAGAGCCGTGTCGGGAAGCACTGCAGGAAGTTAACGCGTCGATCGCCGAGACGGCGAATCTCGCGCTGCTGGGCCCTGACGGCAAGGCCATATGCGCAGCGCAGGACATTGATCCTGGCTTTTCCGCGCGCGGCGAACCATGGTTTGAGCGGGCGCGTCGTGGCCGGGCGTTTGTTGTCGCGCCGCTGACGGTGCTTGGTCCCTTCGCCAGCGAACCCTCCGTAATGCTCGCAACGCCGGCGGTCGGCGTGGGGGCCGGCCAGGCGCGGGGCGTCCTGGCTCTCTCCATTCGCGTACGCGCCATTGATCGCGGCGGCTCGACGCGCGGCGGTTCGCCGGAGATCGCGTTGACGGATCAGACTGGGCAGGTGCTGACGGGGATATTTCGCGGCGCCAGCGGCATCCAGGCCAGCCTAATCAGGCGCGCCGAGGCCGAGCGCGGCTACGTCGGCTTCGTGAAATTCGCGGACGGAAGGCAGGGCAATATCGCTGTCGCGCCGCTGATCGGAGAAGACATCTTTGTCGTGTTATCCACGCCGACACCGACGCTTTTTGCATGGACGCAGATCGACATTATTGGCCGCCTCGTCCTGCCTGTGGCGATGTTCGCCCTGGCGCTCGCCACGGTGTGGTGGGCGGCGGAGAGGCTTGTGTTGCGTTCGGTGCGCGACCTGCGTCGTCTGGCTGGCGCCTATGCGCAGGGCGATTATGCGGCTGCGCCTCAAGAGCCGGAACAGAACGCACCCGAGGAATTACAAGCGCTGCGGCGCGCCCTCATCGACATGGCCGGCCGCATCGATGTACGCGACGCCACCTTGAAGAACGCGCTGGATGAAAAGCAGACGCTGCTGCGCGAAGTCCATCACCGCGTGAAGAACAATCTGCAGATCATGGTCTCCCTGTTCAATATGCAGATTCGCACCCTCGGTGATGGTGATGGGCGAAAGGCGCTGGAAGAGGCGCGCGCGCGGGTGACGGCCTTGGCGCTGGTCCATCAGGCGCTCTACGAAGGCGACGATCTGCGCACGGTAGGCCTGGCCGAATTTATAGACAGCCTGGTGCGCACGCTGGTGGACGCGGCCGGCGGCGCCAGCAAGGGGGTGGACGTCAATGTCCAGGTTTCGGCGGTGCCGGCGCCGGCGGCGGTTGCAGTGCCGCTCGCCCTATTTATTGTCGAGGCGACGACAAACGCGTTGAAGCACGCATTTCCAAACAATGTTGAGGGGCTGATAGACATTGCAGTCAGCGAGGATTTTCCCGCGGGGACGATGACGGTCAGGATACGCGATAACGGCGTGGGACTACCGCCTACACTGCCGGCGGGACGAACCGGGAGTTCCCTGATGGCGGCCTTCGCACGCCAACTCGGCGGCGTCAGTATGATAGGTCCCACGCCAGGCGGGGGTGTGTTGGTGGAACTGACAATCCCGCTCCAGCCCACGATAGAAAACGACATCACGTCGCTGGCGGCCGATCAGCCTGCGCCTCTGAAGCCCCTGAATGTGGCAGAGAGCGTGGAGAGGGTCTAGAACGGACGAGGGCCGGCGGCCTATTCGGCGCGCCGGCCCTCTTTCCGGGACGAGCGGGGAGCCGGCTTCTGGGGTTCCGCCTGACGGCGAAAAGCCCACTCCTTGGTATTAACGCGCGAACCTCAATTCGGTTCCCCGGAAATCAGTCTTTCGCACGTTCCTGATAGGCGCCGTCCTCGGTGTTTACGATAATACGGGTGCCGGCCCCAATGTGCGGCGGCACCATCGTCTTGAGGCCATTGGATAATTTGGCGGGCTTATAGGAGGAAGAAGCGGTCTGCCCCTTGGTCACTGGCTCAGTTTCGACCACCTCCAAAATCACACGCGGGGGCAATTCCAGCGAAAGCGCCTGGCCGTCGAACATGGTCAGGTAAACTTCCATCTCCGGGGCTAGATAGGCCGCCGAATCGCCGACCATCTCCCTGGTGACGGTGATCTGCTCGTAATTATCGGGGTTCATGAACACGAAGCCCTGGTCGCCGTCCTCGAACAGGTAGGTATGTTTCACCTCCTCGACGAAGGCCTTTTCCAGCCCGTCGGTGGTCTTGTACGTCTGTTGGGTTTTCTGCCCATCGACGATGCGGCGCATCGTGATTGTGGTGGTCGGCGTTCCTTTGCCGGGCCGGAAGCTCTCCGCGGACATAACGACGTAGAGTTTACCGTCCTCGTGCTCGAGCACATTGCCCTTACGGACGTCGCTTGCGATGACCTTGACCACGATGAAACCCTTCCTGAGGCGCGCGCAGCGCCCGATTTCCGAAAATGCGGCCCGCGTCATAGCCTGCGTCGCCCACGCGGGGAAGCGCGGCTCACGAGCGTGACCACCTGGAAGGGCGCGGAGCGCCACGCCGACAAGCGTCCTTTTCTCCTGGCGCGCGCAAGGATTCTGGCCGCCGTGCGCGCCTGGTTCGCGGCGGAGGGCTTCGTCGAGGCCGATCTGGGCGCCATCGTGCCTGTGCCTGGCGCCGAGACCCATATCTCGGCTTTTGCCATCGAGGGCGGCTATCTACACGCCTCGCCAGAATTCGCGATGAAGGGGCTTCTGGCCGCAGGCGAACGGAAGATATACCGCCTTGGCCACGTTTACCGGCGTGGCGAGAGCGGGCCCCTGCATGCGCCGGAATTCACCATGCTTGAATGGTACCGTTCCGAGGCCCCCTACACGGCGATCATGGACGATTGTCTGGCAATCATTGGCGCCGCCGCTGGCGCCGTCGATCGCGACGGGCTGCGCTGGAAAGGCGCCGCCGCGCGCGTGGATGTAGCGCCTGGCAAGATTACGGTCGCCGAGGCGTTTGAGCGCTTTGCGGGCGCCGATGTGTTAAGCGAAAGCGTCAATGCGTTCGGCAATGCCGTTGCAGGCAAGGACGACACCTGGTCTGACCTTTTTAGCCGCGCGCTGACCGGAAGGGTTGAGCCCGGCCTTGATCGCAACGCGCTCACTTTTTTGTACGAGTATCCAATCGCGGAGGCGGCTTTGGCGCGGCCATGTCCACACGATCGCCGGGTGGCGGAGCGGTTTGAACTCTATGCCTGCGGCGTGGAACTGGCGAACGGTTATGGCGAGTTGAACGATGCTGAAGAGCAACGCCGCCGCTTTGTGGCCGCGATGGATGAGAAGGAACGACGGTACGGCGAGCGTTGGCCTGTTCCGGAAGCGTTTCTGGAGGCGCTGGCGCATATGCCGGCAGCGAGCGGTTGCGCCCTCGGCGTCGATCGGCTGGTCATGCTGCTGTCGGATGCAACGAAAATCGACGACGTGATGTGGAGCATGCCGTCATGAGCGCCGTCGATCCGTTGCAGGAGGTGGCGCGGCGTTATGCGGTCGCCGTTACGCCTACAATCTGGAACTTGATCGATGGCGCCGATCCTTTCGACCCGATCGCCAAGCAATTTCTTCCAGACGCACAGGAATTGCTGACGACGCCGGAAGAACGCATCGATCCGATCGGCGACGATACACATGCGCCGGTTGAGGGCGTCGTGCATCGCTATCCTGACCGCGCGTTGCTAAAGCCCGTACATGTTTGCCCGGCTTATTGCCGTTTTTGTTTTCGCCGCGAAATGGTCGGCCCCAACAAGCGGGCCACACTCTCGAAGCCTTCGCTTGACGCCGCACTGGACTATATCGCCGCGCATTCCGAAATCTGGGAGGTGATCCTCACCGGCGGCGACCCGTTTCTGCTTTCGCCGCGCCGCGCGCGGGAAATCACGCAGCGGCTATCAGCAATTGAACATGTAAGGGTCATTCGCTGGCACACGCGCGTGCCGGTGGTCGATCCAGACCGGGTGACGCCGGCGTTTGTCCAGGCGATGCGGGCCGAAAAAGCGGTCTACGTTGCGCTGCACGCCAATCATCCGCGCGAACTGACGCCCGAGGCTCGCGCCGCCTGCGCGCGTCTGATCGATTCAGGCATACCGATGCTGAGCCAGAGCGTCTTGCTGAGGGGCGTGAACGACAACATCGAAACGCTGAGCGCTTTGATGCGCGCTTTCGTCGAGACCCGCATCAAGCCTTATTATCTGCACCATCCGGATCTGGCGCCGGGCACGAGTCATTTTCGAATAACGCTTGCCGAGGGGCAGGCGCTGGTGCGCGCATTGCGCGATCGGGTGTCTGGTTTATGCCAGCCAACTTACGTGCTGGACATTCCCGGGGGTGTTTCAAAAGCGCTGGCAAGCGCCTCCGAAATCGATATCCGCGACGGTGTTTGCGCCGTGCGGGGCCGGGACGGCGCCTGGCGGCCTTATCCCTGATTGGTGCGGATGGCGGGACTCGAACCCGCACATCTCTCGATGCCAGAACCTAAATCTGGTGCGTCTACCAGTTCCGCCACATCCGCACGCGGCAGGTTTTAGCTGTTCCAGCAGGAAAATCATGTGGGCAAATGGACAGGGCCCGGCCACGGCGCCATAAGCCGCCGCTAACGCGGCTCTATGGGCCCATTCTCCAAGAGTACAGGAACGACGAAGATGGAGTGCAGCACCACCTCGGAAGGCTTGACCCGGGTGTTCCACATCAAGATTCCGGCGGCCGACCTGCAGCGCCAGTTGGACGCCAAGATCGCCGAAGTGGGGCCGAAGATACAGATCAAGGGGTTCCGCCCCGGGAAAGTGCCGCCAGCGCACATCCGCAAGGTCTACGGCCAGGAGATATTCAAGGATATCATCAACGAGGAAATCCAGAAAACAACACAGGAGGCGATCAAGACCGCCGACGTGCGGATTTTGACCGAGCCGCACCATCATCTTGAGTCGGACATCGAGAAGGTTCGCGAAGGTAAGGCCGATCTGGCGTTTTTCTTCCACGTCGATGTGATGCCCGATTTCGAGCCGATTGATGCAGCTTCGATCTCGCTGGAGCGGCTGACAACGCCGGTGTCGGACGCGCAGGTGGAAGAAGCGCTGGCCGAACTGGCCAAGCAGAACCGCCCATTGGAAGAAACCGACGCGCCAGCCGGCGAAGGCGACGCGTTGACGATCGACTTCCTCGGCAAGATCGACGGTGTGCCGTTCGAGGGCGGCGCAGCCGAAAATGCGCCGCTGATGCTTGGTTCAAACCAATTTATTCCCGGATTCGAAGAACAGCTCTTCGGCGCCAAAACCGGCGACGAGCGTGTCCTGAACGTCACGTTCCCGGAAAATTACGGGGCTGAGAACCTGGCCGGCAAGGCTGCGGCTTTCGAGGTGAAAGTTAAGTCCGTGCGCACTCCCAAGGAGGCGCCGATCGATGACGCTTTCGCCGAGCGCTTCGGTATGAAGTCGCTGGGCGAGGTTAAGGATGCGCTTCGCAAGCGGCTGGAATCCGAGCACGCGGCGCAGTCACGCGCCAAGCTCAAGCGGGGGCTGTTCGATATACTCGACAAGAAGCACGCGTTCGATCTTCCGAAAAGCATGGTTGAGGGCGAGTTCCGTGGAATCTGGGAACAGATTCAGGCCGACAAGGCGGCTGGGCGGCTCGATCCGGAAGACGAAGGCAAGACGGATGAGGCGCTTGAAAAGGAATACCGCACGATTGCCGAACGGCGCGTGCGTCTGGGCCTGGTCCTTGCGGAGATTGGGCGGCGGAACAATGTGCAGGTGCCTGAGGACGAAGTAGCCGCTGAGATCGGCCGCCAAGCGCGGCAATTTCCTGGTCAGGAGCGCCAGGTCGTCGAGTTCTACCAAAAGAACCCACAGGCAATGGCTCAGATTCGGGCCCCGATTTACGAAGAGCGGGTGGTCGATTTCATCCTGGAGTTGGCCAAGACGACATCAAAAGAGGTCGCCCGGGAAGAATTGTTCGCAGAGGAGCCTGGCCCGGCGGCCTGATCACGCCCCAGGGGCTTGCGGCAAGGCGCAAAGCGCCAAATATCTAGACCGTTCAAACCGGGCGCGGCAGGCGGTCGCGCATCTCCTTGAAAGTCGATCCATGGCCGATCCGATCGAGCGCTTAATGAACCTCGTGCCGATGGTTGTCGAACAGACAAGCCGTGGCGAACGGGCCTACGACATCTTCTCGCGGCTACTGAAAGAGCGGGTGCTGTTTATTACCGGCGGGATCGAAGACGGGTTGGCGAGCCTGATCACCGCCCAGCTTTTGTTTCTCGAAAGCGAGAACCCAAAACGTGAAATCCATATGTATATCAATAGCCCAGGCGGGGTTGTCAGCTCCGGGCTCGCGATCTACGACACGATGCAATACATCCGCAGCCCGGTGGCTACGTTCTGCATGGGGCAGGCGGCCTCCATGGGGTCGCTGTTGCTGGCGGCAGGCCAAAAGAGCCTGAGGGTTTGCCTGCCGAACGCCAGGGTCATGGTCCACCAGCCTTCGGGCGGGTTTCGCGGCCAGGCGAGCGACATTGAACGCCACGCCGAAGACATCATCGCGACCAAACGCCGCCTGAATCAGATTTACGTTAAGCATACGGGCCAGTCTTACGAAGTCGTCGAGAAGACTCTGGACCGCGACTACTTTATGACCGCAGAAGAGGCCAAAGCCTTTGGAATCGTCGATCACGTTTACGAAAGACGCGAAAGCGGGGAAGCGTCCTGACGACAAACGGCTTTTTACCGGGTGCCGGCGGTCGAAACGGGACGGACGAAGCCAGTCCGCTTGCGGCCTGGACTTTGCTGTGATGGTATCCATCAAGACTGGTCAACGGTTCAGTAAGGCGAACTCGTTCAGTCTTACGCGGCGGCGGGCAGGTTTGGCGGTTTCCGCGAGCGCTGACCCCGCTGAGGAGCGCTTATGAGCAAGAACGCCAACGCGGGCGACGGTAAGAACACCTTGTACTGCTCCTTCTGCGGAAAGAGCCAGCATGAGGTGCGCAAGCTTATCGCCGGGCCGACCGTGTTCATTTGCGATGAATGCGTCGAACTCTGCATGGATATCATCCGTGAAGAGCACAAGACTTCCCTGGTTAAATCCAAGGAAGGCGTCCCCTCTCCGAAAGAGATCAAGGACGTTCTGGACGATTACGTTATCGGCCAGAATTACGCCAAACGCGTGCTCTCGGTGGCGGTGCATAATCACTACAAGCGGCTCAATCACGCGGCCAAGAACGCGGACGTCGAACTCGCGAAGTCGAACATTCTGCTGATCGGTCCGACGGGCTGCGGCAAGACTCTGCTGGCGCAGACTCTGGCGCGCATCATCGATGTGCCGTTCACAATGGCTGACGCCACTACGCTGACGGAAGCCGGTTACGTCGGCGAAGACGTTGAAAATATCATTCTCAAGCTGTTGCAATCCGCCGATTACAACGTCGAGCGCGCGCAACGCGGCATCGTCTATATCGACGAAGTCGATAAAATCAGCCGGAAGAGCGATAATCCGTCGATTACGCGCGATGTTTCAGGCGAAGGCGTGCAGCAGGCGCTGCTGAAAATTATGGAAGGCACTGTCGCGTCAGTGCCGCCGCAGGGCGGACGCAAGCATCCGCAGCAGGAGTTCCTGCAGGTTGACACGACGAATATCCTGTTCATCTGCGGGGGCGCTTTTGCCGGTCTCGACAAGATTATCTCTCAGCGCGGAAGAGGCGCTTCGATCGGTTTTGGCGCGGATGTAAAGGATCCAGAAGATCGCCGCACGGGCGAAGTGCTACGCCTGATCGAGCCGGAAGATTTGCTGAAATTTGGCCTCATCCCGGAATTTGTCGGTCGCCTGCCTGTTCTCGCCACGCTCGAGGACCTCGATGAGGGCGCCTTGATGCAAATCCTCACCGAGCCGAAAAACGCCCTCACAAAGCAATACCAGCGCATGTTCGAGATGGAGAACGTGAAGCTCACCTTTCCGGAGGATGCCTTAAAAGCGATCTCCCGGAAGGCTATTCAGCGAAAGACAGGCGCCCGTGGCTTGCGCTCGATCATGGAATCGATCCTGCTGGACACCATGTTCGAACTGCCGAGCATGCGGGGCGTGGAAGAGATCGTCGTTTCCGCCGACGTGGTTGAGGGGCGCGCCAAGCCGCTGCTCATCTACTCGGAACGGCGCGGCGAATCCGCGGGCTGACAGGTCTAAGCCGAAAGGCCGGCCTGTGGCGTTGCTCCTTGAAGGAGCATGAACGCTGGGCCACATTCCCTCTGAACTCGGCTGCCAGAGCCGATATCGTAGGCGTTCTTTGGAACGCGTTGCGTGAAAGGAGCCATGAATGGCTGTTCGCAAGACGCTGCCGGTGTTGCCTCTAAGAGACATCGTAGTTTTTCCTCACATGGCCGCGCCGCTTTTCGTGGGGCGCGAGAAATCCGTCCGTGCGCTGGAAGAAGTGATGCGGAACGACAAACAGATACTGCTTGCCGCCCAGATGGACGCTGCGGAAGACGATCCGAGTTCTGATCGTATCTATCCGGTTGGCGCGCTGGCTACGGTCGTACAACTACTGAAGCTGCCCGACGGCACGGTCCGCGTGCTGGTTGAGGGCGGTTCGCGCGCGAAAATTGTCAAGTTCGCCGACAACGCCGAGTTCTTCGAAGCGGAGATTGATGTCGTTGAAGAAACCAACGCCGACTCGCCCGAGGCGCGCGCGACGGCCAAAGCGGTGGCCGAGCAATTCGAGGCGTTCGCCAAGCTGTCGCGCAAAACCCCGCCCGAGGTAATCACGGCCGTCGGACAGATTGGCGAACCGGGTAGGCTGGCCGATACTGTCGCGGCACACTTGGCGATCAAAATTTCAGACAAGCAGACGCTGCTTGAAACCGCTGACGTTCAGCAACGTCTGGAAAAGGTGCTGGGCCTGATCGAAGGCGAAATCGGCGTGCTGCAGGTGGAGCGAAAAATCCGCAATCGCGTGAAGCGTCAAATGGAGAAGACGCAACGCGAATATTATCTCAACGAGCAGATGAAGGCGATCCAGAAGGAGTTGGGCGACGGCGACGAAGGCCGCGACGACCTGGCGGAACTGGAAGAACGCATCCGCAAGACCAAGCTCTCGAAAGAAGCGCGAACCAAGGCGGAGGCGGAACTCAAAAAGCTTCGCCAGATGTCTCCGATGAGCGCGGAATCGACAGTCGTCCGAAATTACCTGGATTGGCTGCTGTCCCTGCCGTGGAACACGCGCAAGAAGGTGCAGAAAGACCTGATCAAAGCCGAAAAAATTCTCGACGAAGATCATTACGGCCTCGAGAAGGTGAAAGAACGCATCCTGGAATATCTTGCCGTGCAGGCGCGCACGAATAAGTTGCGCGGCCCGATCCTGTGCCTTGTCGGCCCGCCAGGCGTTGGCAAAACCTCGCTTGGCAAGTCGATCGCCAAAGCAACCGGCCGCGATTTCGTGCGCATGTCGCTTGGCGGCGTGCGCGACGAGGCGGAAATCCGCGGGCACAGGCGCACCTATATCGGTTCAATGCCGGGCCGGGTGATACAGTCGATGAAAAAGGCCAAGAGCAGCAATCCGCTGTTCCTGCTGGACGAGATCGACAAGCTCGGCGCCGATTACCGTGGCGATCCATCCGCGGCGCTTCTGGAAGTGCTCGATCCCGAGCAGAACGCGACGTTCAACGATCACTATCTCGAAGTGGATTATGATCTGAGCGATGTGCTGTTCATCACTACCGCCAACAGTCTCAACATGCCTCAGCCGTTGCTGGATCGCATGGAGCTCATCCGCATTCCCGGTTACACCGAGGATGAGAAGATCGAGATCGCCAAGGGTCACCTTCTGAAGAAGCAGGTGGAAGCGAATGGTCTGAAGCCGGGCGAGTTTTCGCTGTCCGATGGCGCGTTGCGCGATTTGGTGCGTCGCTACACTCGTGAAGCTGGCGTGCGGTCGCTGGAGCGCGAACTTGCCAATCTGGCGCGCAAGTCCGTGCGCGAGATCGAAAGCAAGAAGGCCGTCAAGGTCGATATCACAGAGCAGAATCTTCCCGATTACGCCGGTGTGTGGAAATTCCGCTACGGCGAAAGCGATCGGGAAGACCAGGTCGGCGTAGTCACCGGCTTGGCGTGGACCGAAGCCGGCGGCGACATCCTCACAATCGAGGCCGTGTCGATGCCCGGCAAAGGCGCAATGACGGTAACCGGCAACCTTCAGAACGTTATGAAGGAAAGCATCTCGGCGGCGAATTCCTTCGTACGCGCGCGTGCCGTGCAGTTTGGCGTCAAGCCGCCCGTGTTCCGTTCCCGCGACATCCACGTTCACGTTCCGGAAGGCGCAACGCCCAAGGATGGGCCTAGCGCTGGCATCGCGATGGTGACGGCCATCGTGTCCGTGCTGACGGGCGTGGCCGTGAAGAGTGAGGTCGCAATGACCGGCGAGGTGACTTTACGCGGACGCGTGCTGCCGATCGGCGGGCTCAAGGAAAAGCTGCTCGCGGCTTTGCGCGGCGGAATAAAAACCGTCTTGATCCCGAAGGATAACGAGAAGGATCTCGCGGACATTCCAGACAACGTGAAGACCAACCTGAAGATCATCCCCGTTTCGATCGTTGATGAAGTGCTGACGCACGCGCTTACGCGGCCGCTGACGCCTATAGACTGGAGCGAGGAAGATCAGCTTGCCGAAGAGCGCCACGCGCTGCGTGACGTCGGCTCGGAGGGAGAGGTTCGGCCGCACTAGGGTTCAACAACCGATGTCAAGACACGCTTTGCTGCGAAAATAACAATAAAGTAAGGCCGGCCTTCGCCTTTGGCTTTGACAATGGCGGGGGCCGGCTTTCCTATGCGCGCCTTGCACATACAGAGGGGACGCCTGTGAATAAGGCCGAGCTGATCAACGAGGTTTCCAACCGCGCGCCGCACGCCCGCGCCGTCGCCGCCGATGTTGTGGACGCCGTGTTTGACGTGATGTTCGAGGCGCTGAAGCGCCGCGACGACGTGCGCATTCCGAATTTTGGCGTGTTCGAGGTCAAGGATACCGCTGCACGCAAGGCGCGCAATCCGCAGACCGGCGAAGAGGTAAAAGTGCCGGCCGGCCGCAAGGCGCGGTTCAAGCCGGGAAAGGCGCTGAAGGACGCGCTGGACGCGGCTCCTGTGCTTTCTCGTTAATCGGCGACTTTGCCGGGCGCGCCAATCGCGCTAGGCAGTGGCCCCATGCTTGCGAAGATCTACCGTCCGTCCAGGAACGCCATGCAGTCGGGCAAGGCCGGTGCGCGCCGCTGGCTGCTCGAATTCGAGCCCGGCCGCGCGCCGCCGACTGAACTGCTTATGGGTTGGACGTCTTCGGCCGACACCAATGAACAGGTAAGGCTGGCGTTCGACTCCAAGGAACAAGCCCTCGCTTTCGCGCGCCGTCACGCCATTCCACATGAGGTCTATGAGCCGACAGAACCCAAGCGCGTCATCAAAGCTTACAGCGATAACTTTGCGTTCAGACGCAAAGAGCCTTGGTCGCATTGACGCAAGCGCCCATAGCTCAACTGGATAGAGCACCCGCCTTCTAAGCGGGCGGTTGCAGGTTCGAGTCCTGCTGGGCGCGCCAGACAACCACAAATGTGGGCGACGCCCCCGCCCGGGCAGGGATGGCCCGATCGCGAGCATCCCGAGGCACCTTGAGATGCTCGCTTTCCCTCGGCTAGGCAAGACTAAGAGGCGTTTTGATGCGGCGCTGTCCCCAAAGTCACGCTGGCGTTCACTTTGTGGCCATCGCGGAGAATCTCGAGGCGCAAAGCGGAACCTGGTCTTTGAGTTCCAACCAGCTTCGCAAGATCGCGCGTATTCGCGATTGCCGCCCCTGCGGCGCGCACGACGACATCGCCATTGCGGATGCCCGCGCGATCCGCAGGGCCGCCGATGTTCACATCGGCGACAAGGGCGCCCTTCGTGTCAGGCAGGCCCAGCGAACGGGCTAGCGCATCATCTAGCGCCTGAAGCGACACGCCGAGATATCCCCGCTCGACAGCATGGCCCTGACGCAGGGAATCCACGACAGGCTCGGCGACAGATGCAGGGATGGCGAAGGCAATCCCGACGTTACCGCCGGAGGGCGAGTAGATCGCGGTGTTGACGCCGACGACCTCGCCGTCGAGGTTGAACGTCGGGCCGCCGGAATTGCCGCGATTGACGGGCGCGTCTATTTGCAGGAAATCATCATACGGACCTTCGCCAATGTCGCGGCCCCGGGCGGAAACAATTCCCGCCGTGACAGTGCCGCCGAAGCCGAACGGATTACCAACCGCCACCACCCAGTCCCCGACGCGCGGCGCTGATTTGGCAAACCGCACGAACGGATAATTGCCGCCTGATTTCGTCTTGAGCAGTGCAAGGTCGGTGCGAGGGTCGGTTGCAACGACCCGGGCTTCCACCGTCTTGCCGTCGTCCATTGTCACGCGCACGTCGCGTGCGTTGCGAATGACGTGGTTGTTGGTGACGATGTAGCCGTCGGCGGAGATAAAGAAGCCGGAACCCTGCGCCATACCTTCGCGCGGCGGCGCGGGAAACGCATCGAACGGCAGGCCGAAGCGCCCGAAGAGGTCGGCGAAGGGCATGGCCTCGTCGGGCGCGGCCGCCTCCACAATGTGCGTCTGAACCGAGACGACCGCCGGCTTAACCCGATCGGCAAGATCAGCAAAAGACATTTGCGGGCGCGATCCGTCGCGTAATGTCCGCGCCGGCGGCGTTGTATGTCCTTCGACGAGGGCATGGCTGATCGCGCCGGCGCCAAACACGGCGCAGGCCGAAACCGCGACCATGAGCGTGCGCAGGCCCCTGGCTTTTTCGTGCCTCATGACACGAGCATTTTCATGATGTGCCATTGGAAGATTTTTCTCCGAAAGAAGAGTCCCTTGATTACGAATTGACAATTGGTATGCGCCGTGACCGCGCCTGTTCGCGCTCCGATTTTGGCAACGTCACGGTCAATAGGCCGTTCTTGAACGTCGCCTTGGCGCGCTCCTCTTCGACCTCGGCAGGCAGCGTTACGCGGCGCTCGAAGCGGCCATAGGAGCGCTCCGTGTACCGGCGTTCCTTGTCGTCGACCTCCGTGTGCTTCTCGCCGCGGATCGTCAGGACGCCGTCTTCGACAGCGATCTCGACATCCTTTTCATCCAGCCCCGACAATTCGGCGGTGACGCAGATGTCCTTTTCGTGCTCCGTAACCTCGATCGACGGCCACATGCGGCCGCTGGCGCCAAACGCCGGCAGACCGAAATCACGAAAAGCATCGTCGAACAGCCGGTTGATGTCTCGATGTAGGCTATGGAACGGGATCGCGTCTTCTTGCCGGATAGGCTGTCGCGAACGGTTCCAGGGGATTAAATCCTTCATGTCATACTCCTTAGCTGGTGACGTTACTGAGCGGCCTCGCGGGCAGGCCGTTGCATCCACTGGCTGGGCGTACTCGTGGCGATATCGATCCTGCGGGGCTTCATCGCCTCGGGAATCTGCCGCTGCAGATGGATGATCAGCAGACCGTTTTCGAGCGCTGCACCCAGCACTACGACAAAATCGGCCAGTTCAAATTGGCAGCGGAAGGGTTGCCGAGCGATACCTCGATGCAAAAAATGGCGCTCGCCGCTGGCCTGTCGACGCGCGCCTTCAATCCGCAGGACATTGGCTTCCGCGACGATGGATAATTCCTGCGGAGACCACCCGGCCAGCGCCATGGTTATGCGGTAACGGTCGTCACCAACGCGTTCGACGTCGTAAGGCGGAAGCGCCGCGTCAACTTCCGCCGAACGCTGCGCGCGTCCCAGCACGTTCAACATGCGGTCAAAGCCCACGCTCGACCGATAATAAGGCGCAATATCCAAGCTCCTCATTTCCATATCCTCAAGCAAAGCAACATGGATCACGAGGCGCGCCGGACACCGCCGGCGCCCGTGGCCGAGCCCGAATTAGGCGCTCAGCGCGTTTGAATTAGGAAGCGGCTTTTTCTCTTCAATCCCCTGCCGTGCCGCTTATCATGCTGACGGATGATTGCGCCCGATCTTATGTCTTTCATGCTCTCGTCCTTCGTTACGCTCTTCGTGACGATCGGCCCGATCGAGGCGGCGGCGGTGTATGCCGGCCTTACGGCAGGCGTTCATCTTGGAGAGCGTGGGGGACTCGCCTGGCGTTCGGTCGTGATTGCCGGGATTCTCATGCTGGCGTTCGCAGTGGCCGGAAATCCCGTGCTCGCCTGGATGCGCGTCTCCTTGCCGGCTTTCAGGTTCGCTGCGGGCGTTCTGCTATTCCTGCAAGCGATCACCCTTACCTTTGGCGGTCGGGCGGGGCTATCGGCAATCAATGCGGCAGAGCACCGTGAGGCGATGGCGCCGAGGGATATCGCCGTCTTCCCGCTCGCGTTTCCTATTATTGCCGGTCCTGGCGCGCTTGCCGCCATAGTGCTGCTGACGGGGCGCGCCGACCCCCTTCACAGCGCCGCCGTGTTAGCGGCGCTAATTCTTTGTCTCGCGATCACCTACGCCGCTTTGCTCGGCGCTGAGTACTTGAAAAAGTTGCTCGGCGTGACCGGCGCGGATGTCGTCGGGCG
>DASZPV010000065.1:0-46725 GCA_035549875.1 Caulobacterales bacterium | reverse complement strand
CCGGGCGCAGAGCAATCCGGCCCATGCTGTCTCTCAAGGAAAGGAGTGATTGAAGGGAGATTGCATGATGAGCTTCACCGCAGACCCACTTCGGATCAAACCGCGCATGCTGCCGCGCATCTGGGGCCGTGAGAATCTTGCGGCTTGGTGCGACGGCGCGCAAAGACCGCCAGGCGCAATCGGCGAAATCTGGTTGTCTCATCCCAATAATACGACGGCGGAGGGAGAGCATTTTGGCGCCCTCATGGCGCGCGCGCCGCAAACGGTTCTTGGCGAGTTGGGGCGGGCGCCGCCGACGTTACGGCTTGTCCTTACCTCGGAGCCGAGCCACCCCATCGTATCGGAGAGACCGGTCGCGCTCTGGAGTATCATGGAGAGCCCGCTCGATTCGATGGTGACGATTGAGGATCGCCAGCGTGCAAGTATACGGCACGCACGCTGCCGGCGTGGAGATTTGTTTCGCGTTTCCGAACACGCCGGCCTCATATTCGGCGGCGGCGTGACGGCGCTCGAAGTGCGTGCAAGCTTCGTGGCAAACAACCAAGGCTCAACGCACGCGGCGCAACGTCTCGCAGGCGTCAGCGGAAAGAAAGAGCGGATCGCATGGCTGCGCGATGCGACCATGAGTGTGGAAGTCTGGACGCTTCCCGAACTCAGCTTCTTGGAGCCTGACGGCGAAACCTGTCACGTGATGATGGCGCTTTCGCCGGGCGTCAGCGTTGACGGTCAAAACCTCAGCCGGGGGGAATGCATCTTCCTTCCCGCGGAAGGCCGCCGTCTCGGCCTGTCGGGTCGTGGCGCGCAGGTTTTGGTCGCCTATCCCGATCTGGCGCCGACCAAAATCTGGGAGCGGTCTCCACCGCTCGATCCAGCCCGTGCGGCGCGCGCGCACTACGGTGCTGTGGCGTTGGTCCCTGCCGATGCCAGCGCGTTCGGCATCGCGCCTAGACTAGCTGCTTAGGGGGCCGCGATGCGCGACATTCTGGATTGCGTTCCCCTGGCCGTGGCGCTTGCGGGACCGGTCTTCGCGGTCGGCTTTCTTGCGTTGCTGGCGCTCTGGGCGACAAACTGAATAAAGCTGGCCAAAACGGCGCGCGCCGTGGGAAACACACCCTGAGCAATTGCGAGACGTGTTGGCCTTGATTATCGAACACCATCCGAACGGCGCGCAAACCCGGGGCGGCTCACATTGAGCTGGCGCGAGCGTCAGTAGTCGAATCTTGTTGGAAGGCATGGCGCGAGTGACGGGGCTCGAACCCGCGACCTCCGGCGTGACAGGCCGGCGCTCTAACCAACTGAGCTACACCCGCAATGGCTCGCGAGGGGCGTTGGCTTAAGAGAACCCCTGTCAAGGGTCAAGGCGCGCAGCAAGGACGGAAGCTGGTGGGCGGTGAGGGGATCGAACCCCCGACCCTCTCGGTGTAAACGAGACGCTCTACCGCTGAGCTAACCGCCCGGAAGCGGCTGGCTCTACCCGGTTCCGCCCGCCGGGAGAAGCCGGCCGGTTACCCTCGTCACACGGATGTCTCGCAATCACCGCTAAGGAACACGCAGCCGCGGACGCCGTTTTGCGTCTGTTCACGTTCGGCGTTACAGACAGTCCGCTCGCCATTCCGGCTCGGGTGTCCGGGACGCGCGCAGGGGAGATGAGAGCTATGAAGAAGCTTTTGCTGACGGCGGCCGTTTCGGCCTTCGTGCTCGCCGGATGCGAGTCGGTTGATCCCTATACGGGGCAGTCGCGTGTTAGCCGCTCGACTTATGGGGCCGGCATCGGCGCCCTGGCGGGCGCGGCCGTAGGCGCGCTGACCAATACCTCCAATTCCAAGCAGATGCAGAAGAACGCGCTGATTGGCGCGGGCGTCGGCGCGCTCGCTGGCGGCGGCATCGGTGCTTACATGGACCATCAGGCCGAGGAACTGGCTGCTGAACTGCGCGGCACCGGCGTTTCCGTGGTGAAGACTGGCGACCAGATTCAACTAATCATGCCCGGCAACATAACCTTCGCCACGGACAGCTCTGACGTTACCCAGAGTTTCTATCCAGTGCTCGGTTCGGTGGCGAAAGTGCTGAAGAAGTACAATCAGACGCTTGTCGACGTCGGCGGCCACACCGACAGCGATGGCCCTGACGACTATAACCTGGCCCTTTCCCAGCGCCGGGCCAATTCCGTGGCGTCCTATCTGGTGAGCCAGGGGATCGTCGCCGGGCGCCTGATGGTCACTGGTTATGGCGAAACCCGTCCTGTTGCACCGAACACCACGCCGGCGGGCAAAGCGCAGAATCGGCGGGTCGAGATTCAGATTCAGCCGTTTACAGGCTGATCCGGCTTTATTGCGAGCGAGTCGCAGCGGGTCTGGCGGCTTATGGCCTCTGGCCGGGCCGGTTGCCTCGCAAGCGCAGCAAGTCTAAGCACGGCGCGGAATTTCAGCCCCGCGAGTCGAACATACCGTGCCTGGTTTCCTGACCGACTACCTGCCGATTATCATTTTTATGGGCCTCGCCGGCGCCATGGGCATTGGGTTCATGCTCGCCGCCTGGGTGTTGGCGCCCAAGAATCCGGACACCGAAAAGGTCTCCGCCTACGAATGTGGCTTCAACGCGTTTGACGATGCACGGATGAAGTTTGACGTGCGGTTTTACCTCGTCTCGATCCTATTCATCATCTTCGACCTGGAGATCGCGTTCCTGTTTCCGTTCGCGGTGGCGCTCGGAGACATCGGCGTGTTTGGCTATTGGTCGGTGATGACTTTCCTGGGCGTGCTGACGGTCGGGCTTATCTACGAATGGCGGAAGGGAGCGCTCGAATGGGAGTGATCGTACCGCCCAAAGAAGACTCGCCAGCGGACATCTACCCCAAGCGCGAAGACGATCCCTTTTTTACCGGCCTGTCGGACGATTTGGCCGACAAGGGCTTTTTCGTCGCAGCCGCCGATGACCTGATCACCTGGGCGCGCACCGGCTCGCTGATGTGGATGACGTTTGGCCTAGCGTGCTGCGCCGTCGAGATGATGCAGGCCTCGATGCCGCGTTATGATCTTGAGCGCTTTGGCTTTGCCCCGCGCGCTTCGCCGCGACAGAGCGACGTGATGATCGTCGCCGGCACGCTGACCAACAAGATGGCCCCGGCGCTACGCAAGGTCTACGACCAGATGCCCGAGCCGCGCTACGTGATCTCGATGGGATCGTGCGCAAACGGCGGGGGCTATTACCACTATTCCTATGCCGTGGTGCGCGGCTGCGACCGCATCGTGCCGGTCGATATTTACGTGCCCGGCTGCCCGCCGACGGCGGAAGCGCTTGTTTATGGCGTGTTGCAATTGCAGCGGAAGATCCGACGCGAAGGCACGGTCCTCAGATGAGCGATACCGGCGCGGGCAACGAAGATGTACTAAAGGAGTTTGGCGCGGCGTTGGCCGCCGGCGTGGGTGCGAGCATACTGGCCCATGAGGTGGCCTTCGGCGAACTGACGCTCATTGCCAAGGCCGAGGATATCGTCGCCCTGCTCAGCTATCTGCGCGGCGACCAGCGCTGCCAATTCACGACTCTGGTGGATATTTGCGGTGTCGATTATCCGGCCCGGGATAAAAGGTTTGAAGTCGTTTATCATCTTCTGTCGATGCGGAAAAACCAACGCATCCGGGTGAAGGTGCTGACCGACGAGAAAACCCCGGTGCCGTCGGCAATCCAGGTTTATCCGGCGGCCAATTGGTTCGAGCGCGAAGCGTTCGATATGTACGGCATTCTGTTTTCCGGTCATCCGGATTTGCGCCGCCTGCTCACCGATTACGGCTTCGTTGGCTTTCCGTTGCGCAAGGATTTCCCGCTCACCGGCCACGTCGAAGTGCGCTACGACACCGAGCAGAAGCGCGTGGTGTACGAGCCCGTCCTGCTGCGCCAGGAATATCGCAATTTCGATTTCCTCTCGCCGTGGGAAGGCATGGACGACGTAATCCGGCGCGAGGACGAGAAGAAGGCGCAGTCGAATGGCTGACGATCTCTCGAACGTACCCGCGCCGCCGGAAGAAAAGCGCAATTTCACGATCAATTTTGGTCCGCAGCATCCGGCCGCGCATGGCGTGCTACGGCTGGTCCTGGAACTCGACGGCGAAGTCGTCGAGCGCGTTGACCCACATATCGGACTCCTGCACCGCGGCACCGAGAAGCTGATCGAATACAAAACCTATCTGCAGGCGCTGCCGTATTTCGACCGGCTCGATTACGTCGCGCCGATGAACCAGGAGCACGCGTTCTGCCTGGCTATCGAGCGCATCGCGGGCATCGCAGTGCCGCGGCGGGCGCAGATCATCCGCGTGCTCTATTCCGAAATCGGGCGCCTGCTCAGCCACATTCTCAACGTCACCACGCAGGCGATGGATGTCGGCGCGCTGACGCCGCCGCTCTGGGGCTTTGAAGAGCGCGAAAAGCTGATGGTGTTCTACGAGCGCGCGTCCGGCAGCCGTATGCACGCGGCCTATTTCCGGCCCGGCGGCGTGCACCAGGATTTGCCGCCGGCGCTGATCGAGGACATCGACGGGTTTTGTTCGCATTTCCCGAAAGTGATCGACGACATCGAGACGCTGGTCACCGAAAACCGCATCTTTAAACAGCGCAATGTCGATATCGGCATAGTCCCGCCGGAGGATGTCTATGCCTGGGGCTTTTCCGGCGTAATGGCGCGCGGCTCTGGCCTCGCATGGGATCTGCGCCGTTCGCAGCCTTACGAAATCTATGATGAGCTGCAATTCAAGATCCCCGTCGGCAAGAACGGCGATTGCTGGGACCGCTATCTCTGCCGCATCGAGGAAATGCGCGAGAGCACCAAGATCATGCAGCAATGCATCGCGCTCTTGCGCAAGACGCCGGGCGAAGTGATGCCGGAGCACTCGAAGGTCGCGCCGCCGCGCCGCGCGGAAATGAAGACCTCGATGGAAGCGCTGATCCATCACTTCAAGCTCTACACCGAAGGCTTTCACGTCGGCCCCGGCGAAGCCTATGCCGCGGTCGAGGCGCCGAAGGGCGAGTTCGGCGTCTATCTCGTGGCGGACGGCACGAACCGTCCGTATCGCCTGAAAATTCGCGCACCGGGCTTTCCGCATCTGCAAGCCATGGATCACATGAACAGAGGCCACATGCTGGCGGACGTTTCAGCCATCCTCGGCTCGCTCGACATTGTGTTCGGGGAGATCGACCGGTGAGCACGCGTCGCCTGGCCGAACAGCAGCCCGATAGCTTCGCGTTTAGCGCGGAGAGCGAGAAGGTCGCGCAATTTTGGGAAGCGAAATATCCGCCCGACCGCAAGGCCAGCGCGGTGATCCCGCTGCTGTGGCTGGCGCAGAAGCAGGAAGGCTGGGTGAGCGAGCCGGCGATCCGCTATCTGGCGGCGCGGCTCGGCATGGCGCGTATCCGCGTGCTGGAGGTAGCCACGTTCTACACGATGTTCCACCTCGCGCCGGTGGGCAAGCATCACATCGCGATCTGCGGCACGACGCCGTGTATGTTGCGCGGGGCCGAGGCGCTCAAGGAAGTCTGCAAGCGCCGGATCAACGCCCATTCGCATGCGCCGTCGGCGAGCGGCAAGCTCTCCTGGGAAGAGATGGAATGTCTCGGCGCCTGCGTGAACGCGCCGATGGCGGCTATTGACGATTATTACCACGAAGACCTGACGCCGGAGAGCCTGGAAAAACTGATCGACGCATTGGAGCGCGGCGAAAAGATCGCGCCGGGTTCGGCGATCGGCCGGCAAACCTCGGCGCCGGAAGGCGGGCCACAGACGTTGAATGATCCGCGCCTTTATGATGGCTCGCTTGCCGAAAAGATCAAATTGCCCAACCTGCCGGAGAAGGCGCAATGAGCGATACGGCGCCGTCTCCCAAAAATGGAACGCCCGCACAAGCCGGCAAGGTCGCAGGCTCTGCGTTCCTTGTGGCGACGTTCGGGCTGCTGGCGATCGTGCTGATCGGCCTTGCCGGCTATTACGCCTTCCAAGAGCACCTGCCTCTTTCATCGCCGAAAATATGGGTGGCGCTGTTTGGCGCTGTCTATGTCGGCTGGCGCGCGTGGACGATCTATTCGAGAAATAAAAATGCTCGCTGACAAGGATCGCATTTTCCTGAACCTTTACGGTTTGCAGGATTGGCGGCTCGAAGCGGCCAGAAAGCGCGGTGCGTGGAACAGCACGGCCGACATGATCGCGGCTGGACGCGACTGGATTATTCAGAACACCAAGGATTCCGGGCTGCGCGGCCGGGGCGGCGCGGGTTTCCCGACCGGGCTAAAATGGTCGTTCATGCCGAAAGAGGTGAAGGACCGGCCGCACTATCTCGTCGTGAACGCCGACGAATCTGAGCCAGGCACGTGCAAAGACCGCGACATGATGCGCCATGATCCGCATTTGCTGATCGAAGGCTGCCTGATTGCGTCGTTCGCGATGCGCGCCAACGTGGCGTACATTTATATTCGCGGCGAATACGTCAAGGAGCGCGAAGTTCTCGAAGCCGCGATCAAGGAAGCTTACGAAGCCAAGCTGATCGGCACGAACAACATCCATGGCTGGGATTTCGACTGTTACGTCCACCACGGCGCCGGGGCCTATATCTGCGGAGAAGAAACTGCCCTGCTTGAAAGCCTAGAAGGCAAGAAAGGCCAGCCGCGCCTGAAGCCGCCCTTCCCCGCGAATGTGGGGCTCTATGGCTGCCCCACAACGGTTAACAATGTCGAATCGATAGCCGTCGTGCCGACGATCCTGCGCCGCGGCGCAAAATGGTTCGCCGGCTTCGGTCGCGCCAACAATACCGGCACAAAAGTCTATTGCGTCTCCGGGCACGTGAACAAGCCGTGCAATGTCGAAGAAGCGATGAGCATTCCGCTTAAGGAACTCATCGAAACCTATTGCGGCGGCGTGCGCGGCGGTTGGAGCAATCTGAAGGCGATCATTCCGGGTGGTTCGTCCGTGCCGCTGATCCCGGCCCAGATATGCGAAACCGTGCTGATGGATTTCGACGCGCTGCGCGAAGTCAAATCAGGTCTCGGCACGGCGGCGGTGATCGTGATGGACAATTCGACCGACCTGATCCGCGCCATTGCGCGCATCGCCTATTTCTACAAGCATGAAAGCTGCGGCCAGTGTACGCCGTGCCGTGAAGGCACGGGCTGGATGTGGCGCGTGCTGGAACGCATGGCGATGGGTGAAGCCGAGCACAGTGAAATTGATCTACTGCTCGACGTGGCCGGACAGGTCGAAGGCCACACGATTTGCGCGCTGGGCGACGCGGCGGCCTGGCCCATTCAGGGGCTCATCCGCCATTTCCGCGGCGAGATCGAGCAGCGCATCGATCGCTATCGTTCGGCCAAGGGCGTGCACCAGGTGCTCACGCCCGCCGCCGTAGCCGCGGAGTAGAAAACGTGAAGCACTTCCTTCTCTTCTACGATTTTGGACCGAACGTGCTGGAAGAGCGTACGCCGCACCGCGCCGCGCACCTTGCGTTTCTCAACCTGCACGCCGAGCGCGGAGACCTTGTGCTCGCTGGCGCTCTAGCTCACCCGCTCGATGGCGGCGTGATGGTGTTCAAGGCGGAAACCGCTGGCGACGTCGAACGGATCGCCGCCGCCGATCCTTATGTCGCGCATGGCGTCGCGAAGTCCTGGCGGGTACGCGAATGGACCACCGTCGTCGGCAAGGACGCGCTGACCAAGGTTGTCCTGACATGACAAAAGTGGTCGTCGATGGCGTCGAGATCGATGTGCCTGGCGAGTACACGCTGTTACAGGCGTGCGAGGCGGGCGGTGCGGAGATTCCGCGTTTTTGCTATCACGAACGGCTGAGCATCGCCGGCAATTGCCGCATGTGCTTGATCGAAGTGAAGGGCGCGCCCAAGCCCGTCGCGTCCTGCGCCCAGCAGGTGAAGGATCAGCCGCCGAGCAAGGATGGCTCGCCTCCAACCTTCATCACCAATTCGCCGCTGGTGAAAAAGGCCCGTCACGGCGTGATGGAATTTTTGCTGATCAACCATCCGCTCGATTGCCCGATCTGCGATCAGGGCGGCGAGTGCGACTTGCAGGACCAGGCGCTGGCCTATGGCCGCGGCGGCTCGCGGTTCGATGAAAGCAAGCGCGCGGTCGAAGACAAGGAAATGGGCCCGCTTGTCAAGACGAGCATGAACCGCTGCATCCAGTGCACGCGCTGCGTCCGCTTCGCGACCGAAGTGGCTGGCGTTCCGGAACTTGGAGCCACCGGTCGCGGCGAAGACATGGAAATCACCACCTATCTCGAAAGCGCGCTGACCAGCGAGCTTTCGGCGAATATAGTCGATCTCTGCCCCGTTGGCGCGCTTACGTCCAAACCTTACGCCTTCAATGCCCGTCCATGGGAACTGACCAAGACAGAGACCGTCGACGTGATGGATGCGCTCGGCAGCGCGATCCGCCTCGATGCGCGCAATCAGGAAGTCATGCGCTGTCTGCCGCGCGTAAACGAGGACATCAACGAGGAATGGATTTCCGACAAGACGCGCCATGCCGTCGATGGCCTGCGCCGCCAGCGCCTTGATAGGCCCTATGTGCGCACGAACGGCAAATTGCGCCCGGTGACTTGGCCGGACGCGCTTCAACGTACGGCGGAGGCTTTGAAAAAAGACCCTGCCAAGATCGGCGCGATCGCTGGTGATCTGGCTTGTGCGGAAAGCATGAAGGCCACGCTCGATCTGATGCGCTCGCTTGGCGTGGCCAGCACCGATTGCCGCCCGGATGGCGCGAAGATCGGCGGCGGGCCGCGCCAGTCATACCTGTTCAACTCAACCATCGCCGGCATCGATCAAGCCGACGCCATTTTGCTGGTAGGCGTCAATCCGCGCTGGGAAGCCGCGGTGATGAACGCGCGTATCCGCAAAGCGTGGCTGCGCGGCGCCCGAGTCGGGGTGATCGGCGAACGGCGGGACCTTTCGTTCAAGTACGAATATTTGGGCCAGGGTCCCAAAGCGCTCACCGCGCCGCATGCGTTCCTCGACGCGCTCCAAGGCGCGGCCAAACCGATGGTGATCGTCGGCGCCGGGGCGCTGGCGCGGAAGGATGGGCCACAGATTCTGCGGGCCGCTGCCGGGCTGGCGAAAGCGGGCGATGGCTGGAACGGTTTCAACGTCTTGCACACCGCCGCGGCGCGCGTGGCGGGTTTGGATATGGGCTTCCTGCCCGGACCGGGCGGGCTCGACGCCGCCGGGATGATCGAAGCGGCTCAGTTTGGGCGGATCGAAACGCTTTTTCTCCTTGGCGTCGATGAGATCGACCTGCCGCCGCCGGGCGCCTCAACGGTGATCTATCTCGGCAGCCACGGAGACCGGGGCGCACACCGGGCGGATATCGTTCTGCCGGGCGCGGCCTATGCCGAAAAACACGCTACGTGGGTGAACACCGAGGGGCGCGTTCAATACGGTGAGCGTGCTGTTTTCCCGAAGGGCGAAGCGCGCGAGGACTGGACGATAGTTCGTGCGCTTTCGGCTCAATTGAGCAAGACGCTGCCATATGACGATCTGGCGGCGTTACGCGCCAAAATGATCGAAGATCATCCAACATTCGGCCATGTGAACTATGCGCCGGGCGGTCTGGATGCGCTCGATCTCGCCTCAGTCGGCGAAGCGGGCGCGGTGAGTGACGAGCCGTTCGTCGGCGCGATCCAGGACTTTTTCCTGACCAACCCGATCGCCCGCGCCAGCCAGACGATGGCGGAGTGTTCGAAATCATATTGGGCCGCGCAAGCCGCGCCCGCTCGCGTAGCGGCGGAGTAGGGCCATGGGTGGACTGATCAAGGATTGGGGTCCGATCTGGGGCTTCTGGGGCGGCGTGGGTCAGATTCTTTTGATTATGGTCATGCTGCTGCTGACCTTGGCGTTCATCCTGCTTTTTGACCGAAAGGTCTGGGCGGCGGTGCAAATACGCAAGGGGCCGAACGTCGTCGGGCCCTTTGGCCTGCTACAGAGTTTCGCCGATTTCCTGAAATTCGTCATGAAGGAGATCGTGATTCCGGCTGGCGCGAACAAGACTGTGTTTATCCTCGCGCCGCTGATTACCTTTGTGCTGGCTTTCGCGGCCTGGGCCGTCGTTCCGATCGCCCCCGGCTGGGTGATCAGCAATATCAACGTCGGGATTTTGTATCTGTTCGCCGTCTCATCGCTCGGCGTCTACGGCATCATCATGGGCGGCTGGGCAAGCAATTCGAAATATCCGTTCCTGGGCGCATTGCGCAGCGCCGCGCAGATGGTGAGCTACGAGGTTTCGATCGGCTTCGTGATCATCACCGTGCTGCTATTGGTCGGTTCGCTTAATCTGACCGACATCGTCAATCACCAGCGCGCCGGCATCTGGGCTTGGCACGGCTTCGAGATTCTGAACTTCGGCAAGTTCCCGGACAACATCCTGCTTGGCGTGGTGATGTTTGCGATGATGGTGATCTTCTTCATCTCCGCGCTGGCCGAAACCAACCGGCCGCCGTTCGATCTGCCCGAGGCCGAATCCGAACTCGTGGCCGGCTATCAGGTCGAATATTCCTCGACGCCGTATTTGCTCTTCATGATCGGGGAATATCTGAACATCGTGCTGATGTGCGCGATGATCTCCATCCTGTTCCTCGGCGGCTGGCACGGGCTGTGGGGGCCGGTGGACAACCCGTTCCTCGGGTTCTTGGTGCTTTACGGCAAAATCTGGTTCGTCTTCTTCCTGTTCGCGATGGTGAAGGCGATCGTGCCGCGCTACCGCTACGATCAACTCATGCGGATCGGGTGGAAGCTGTTCTTGCCGACAACTTTGGTGGCGGTGACGCTCATCGCGGGTTACGTGGCCTATTTCGGCCGCCCTTCGGGCGGCTAGGGGAAGTTCGATGCGTCGAATAATCCAAACAATACGCGGTGCGCTGATGGTGGATTTCCTCGGCGCGTTCTTCCTTGCTATCAAGTATTTCCTACGCCGGAAGCCGACGATCAATTACCCGTTTGAAAAAGGTCCGCTCAGCCCGCGTTTCCGCGGCGAGCATGCGCTACGCCGCTATCCGAATGGAGAAGAGCGCTGCATCGCCTGCAAGCTCTGCGAAGCAATCTGCCCGGCGCAGGCGATCACGATCGAGGCAGAGCCGCGCGCTGACGGCAGCCGCCGCACCACCCGCTACGACATCGACATGGTCAAATGCATCTATTGCGGCTTCTGCCAGGAAGCCTGTCCCGTTGATGCGATCGTCGAAGGGCCGAATTTCGAATTCGCGACCGAGACGCGGGAAGAACTCTACTATGACAAGACCCGCCTGCTGGCGAATGGCGATCGCTGGGAGCGGGAAATCGCGAAAAATCTGGAACAGGATGCGCCGTACCGCTGATCGCGGCGCGTGGGGAATGGGCTGAAGCCGAATGAATTTGGAAGCGATAGCTTTCTGGGTGCTGGCGGTCGTCGCCTGCGTGAGCGCGGTGTGCGTCGTCTCGGCGCGCAATCCCGTGCACTCGGTGTTGTTCCTGATCCTGACGTTTTTCAACGCCGCCGGCTTGTTCGTGCTGCTCGGCGCCGAATTCTTGGCGATGCTTCTGGTCGTCGTCTATGTCGGCGCCGTCGCGGTGCTCTTCCTGTTTGTGGTGATGATGCTCGACGTGGACTTCGTCGAGTTGAAACCGGGTTTTCTGCGCTACATGCCGCTGGGGCTGCTTATCGCGCTTGGCCTGTTCGGCGAGATGTTCCTGGTTGGCCGCGCCTGGATCGCGCCCGCGCCAGTTCATGCGATTGCCCCAGCCGGCGCGACGGTCACGAACGCGCAGGCTTTAGGCCGCGTGCTCTACACAGACTACCTCGTGCTGTTTCAACTTTCGGGCCTGGTCCTGTTCGTCGCCATGATCGGCGCGGTCGTACTGACGCTCCGCCAGCGCCCCCATGTGCGCCGGCAGAATGTCGCCCACCAGGTGGGCCGGCGCAGATCCGAGGGCGTCGAGCTGAAGGACGTCAAAACCGGGCAAGGCGTGTCCTGAGGGGATTGAATATGGAAATCGGCCTTCCGCACTTTCTCGGCGTCGGCGCCTTCCTGTTCACGACGGGCGTGTTCGGCATTTTCGTGAACCGGAAGAACGTCATTATTCTTCTGATGTCGATCGAACTCGTCCTGCTCTCTGTCAACGTAAACCTCGTCGCGTTCTCGCGTTTCCTAGGCAACATTGAAGGACAAGTGTTCGCGATGTTTGTGCTCACTGTGGCCGCCGCCGAAGCGGCCGTGGGCTTGGCGATCCTGGTGACCTATTTCCGCAACCGCGGCGACATTGCGGTTGAGGACCTGAACCTGATGAAGGGCTGAGATGCCAATCGAACCCATCATCGTCCTGGGTCCGCTGATCGCGGCCGCCATCGCGGGCCTCTTGCAAAAGCAGATCGGCGACAAGATCGCGATGGCGATCACGACTGGCATGCTCTGCGTGTCGGCCGTCTTGTCGATCTACACGTTCTCGAATTTCTTCTTCGGCCACGCGCCGGAACGGGTTATCGAACTGGCGCCGTTCATCGACGTGGATGGCTTCAAGTCGATCTGGTCGATCAGGATAGACGCACTTTCGTGCGTCATGCTCGTCGTCGTCACGGGCGTGTCGAGCCTGGTGCATATCTACTCGATTGGCTACATGGCCGACGATCCGCACCGGGCGCGGTTCTTCTCCTACCTTTCTTTCTTCACCTTCGCGATGCTGGCGCTGGTCACTACAAACGACTTCCTGCAAATGTTTTTCGGCTGGGAAGGGGTAGGCGTCGCCTCCTACCTGCTGATTGGCTTCTGGTACGAAAAACGCAGCGCCAATGACGCGGCGATCAAGGCTTTCATTGTCAACCGCGTCGGTGATTTCGGCTTCGCGCTCGGGATCATGGCCTGCTTCTGGGCGTACGGCTCGATCCAGTTCGACAAGGTGTTCGCCGCCGCAGCCGCCAATCCGCACATGATCTTCACCCTCGGCCAGTTCAGCACGCCGATGATTGAGGTTGTCTGCGTGCTGCTGTTCATCGGCGCGATGGGTAAGAGCGCGCAATTCTTCCTGCACACCTGGCTGCCGGACGCGATGGAAGGCCCGACGCCGGTCTCCGCGCTGATCCACGCCGCGACCATGGTGACGGCCGGCGTATTCATGGTGTGCCGCTGCTCGGCGCTTTACGAAATGGCGCCGTACGCATCTGGCGTTGTAACGATTATCGGCGCCGTGACCGCGTTCTTCGCGGCGACGGTTGGGCTGGCGCAAAACGACATCAAGCGCGTGATCGCCTACTCGACCTGCTCGCAGCTTGGCTACATGTTTTTCGCTGCTGGCGTGGGCGCCTATAACGTCGCGATGTTTCACCTGTTCACCCACGCCTTCTTCAAGGCGCTGCTGTTTCTCGGCGCGGGTTCCGTGATCCACGGCCTGCACCACGAGCAGGATATGCGCGCCATGGGCGGCGTGCGTAAGCCGATGATGATCACTTACGTGATGATGCTCGTCGGTACGCTGGCGCTGATTGGCTTTGGCATTCCCGGCACGCAAATTGGCTTTGCGGGGTTCTTCTCCAAGGATGCGGCCATAGAAGCGGCGTATGGCGCCAGCGTAAGCGGCCGCATGGGCGGCCAATTGGCGTTCTGGGCCAGCGTGATCGCCGCCTTGATGACCAGTTTCTATTCATGGCGCTTGATGTTCATGACGTTCGAGGGAACCTATCGCGGCGGCGCGGCCGCCCACACCCATGGCAACCACGGCGAGGAAGGAACGCCCGAGCCGGACAAACACGCACACGATGCTCATGGCCAAGACGCGCACCATGCGCCGACGGCGCCGGGCGTTGCGCCAGCGCATGAATCGCCTTGGGTGATGCTCGCCCCGCTCGTTGTACTGGCGCTCGGCGCAGTGTTCGCCGGGTTCTTCTTTGCGCCTTATTTTATCGGAGAGCACGCCCACGAATTCTGGCGCAGTGCGGTCGTGTTGCCGGGCGCGGAAGAGCACCACCCGCCGACATGGGTCGTCTGGGCGCCGTTCGTGGTGACGCTGACCGGCTTCCTGATCGCGATACCGACCTATCTGCTAAGCCAGAACGTCGGCCCGCGCTTGGCCAAAGCGTTCGGCCCGCTGCACGCGTTTTTGTATCACAAATGGTACTTCGATGAGATTTATGATTTCATCTTCGTTAAAGGCGCGCGGGCGCTTGGCGATCTGTTCTGGAAGGTCGGCGACCAGAAAATCATCGATGGCCTTGGCCCGAACGGCGTTGCGTGGATTGCGAAATTCACCGGCCGACAGGTCCGCAAAATGCAGACCGGCTACGTCTACCACTACAGCTTTCTGATGCTGGCGGGGATTGTTGGGTTCGGCGCCTTCGCCATCTGGTGGGCGGGAGCGCTGAAATGAGCGATCTGCCCTTGCTCTCGATCGTCACCTTCTTGCCGACCTTCGGCGCGCTTCTGCTGATGGCTGCGCGGTGGGCCTCGCCTGGTTCAAATCCGGGGTTGGACCGCGGCGCGAAATATCTTGCTCTGGCGTTCACCTGCGCGACTTTGGTGCTGACGCTCTATGCCTTGGCGCAGTTCAATCCGGCCAGCGCCGACTTCCAACTGGTGGAAAACCGCCAATGGGCGAGTTGGCTGCAATACCATCTGGGCGTGGACGGCATCTCGATGGCGCTGATCGTGCTGACCGCCGCGCTGATGCCGATCTGTATTCTGGCGAGTTGGAGCATCGAAAAGCAGGTCGCGTCCTACATGACGCTGTTCCTGATCCTGGAGACCACGCTGATCGGCGTGTTCGCCTCGATGGATATCGTGCTGTTCTACGTCTTCTTCGAAGGCGGTCTCATCCCGATGTTCATTCTGATTGGCGTCTGGGGCGGGGCGCGGCGCATCTACGCCGCGTTCAAATTCTTTCTCTACACGCTGCTCGGTTCGATCCTGATGCTGGTTGCGCTGGTGGCTATGGCGAACACCGCAAAGACCACTTCGATCCCGGACCTGATGGCGTTCCACTTCAGCCCGACGCTGCAATATTGGTGCTGGCTGGCGTTCTTCGCTTCGTTCGCCGTGAAGATGCCGATGTGGCCGGTGCATACATGGCTGCCGGACGCGCACGTCGAGGCGCCAACGGCCGGTTCCGTGGTGCTGGCGGCGATCCTCCTGAAGCTCGGCGGCTATGGCTTTCTGCGCTTCTCGCTGCCGATGTTCCCGGATGCGTCGCACTATTTTACGCCGCTGATCTTCGCGCTGTCGGTAATCGCGATTATCTACACGTCGCTCGTCGCGTTTCGGCAGACCGATATCAAGAAGCTGATCGCTTATTCGTCGGTCGCTCACATGGGCTTTGTGACGATGGGCATTTTCGCCGGCACGATGCAAGGCCTGCAGGGCGCGATGTTCCAAATGCTCTCGCACGGTGTGATCTCCGGCGCGCTCTTCCTGTGCGTTGGCGTCGTGTACGACCGGATGCATACGCGCGAAATTGCGTTCTATGGCGGCCTGGTGAACAGGATGCCCGTCTACGCGGCGGTGTTGATGCTGTTCACGCTGGGCAATGTCGGCCTGCCGGGAACCAGCGGTTTTCCTGGCGAAATTTTGACGATGCTGGGAACATTCCACGTCAATCCGTGGGTGGCGGCAGGCGCTTGCACGGGGGTGATCCTGTCGGCGGCGTATGCGCTGACGCTCTACCGCAAGGTCGCGCTCGGCACGATCACTAACCCGAAGCTCGAAACCATCACCGACCTTGATGGTCGGGAATGGGTCATGTTCGTGCCGCTGATCATCGCTGCGTTATGGATGGGGCTTGCGCCGGCGGCGACGCTGAATTTCACCAAGCCCGCGATTGAACGGGTCGCCGTGCAATACGGGACCGCGCCATGACCACACATCTGCTTTACAGCCTGTCATGGACGCAGCCGGAATGCCTGCTCGCCGCCGCGGCGCTTATTCTTGCCGTTCTCGGCGCTTATCTCGGCGATCGCGCAGCCGGCTTCCTCGCTTGGATGGCGGCGCTGGTTATCCTCGTAGCCGGCGTGCTTGCGATCCATTTTCAGGCGCCGGCGCCGCAGCAGGTGTTTTCCGGCGCGATGGTGATTGACTCGTTCGGGGCGTTCGTAAAAGCGCTTATGGCGTTTGCGGCGGCCGCGGCGCTGCTGCTCGCCTCGGACCATTTCTCCGGCAGCACAGACAAACGCTTCGAGTTCGCTGTGCTGGCGCTGCTCTCGACGCTGGGGTTCTTCGTCATGGCGTCGGCGAACAATCTGATGACGCTTTATATCGGCCTCGAATTGCAAAGCTTGGCCGCTTATGTGCTCGCGGCCTTCCGTCGCGACGACGCCAAGTCCAGTGAGGCGGGGTTGAAGTATTTCGTGCTCGGCGCGTTGTCTTCCGGCATCTTGCTATACGGCGCCTCTCTGGTTTACGGCTTTACCGGTTCTCTTGCCTTCGATCACATCGCTCAGAACGCATCGAGCGGAAATGTCGGCGTAATATTTGGACTCGTATTCTTGATCTGCGGTCTGGCGTTCAAGATGTCGGCCGCGCCATTCCATATGTGGACGCCGGACGTATACGAAGGCGCGCCGACTCCGGTGACCGCCCTGTTCGCCAGCGCCCCGAAAGTAGCGGCCGTCGCGCTGCTGATCCGCTTGCTCTATGAGCCGTTCGGCGACCTGCTGCAATCCTGGCGGCAGGTGATCGTGGCGCTTTCGGTTCTCTCACTGGCTGTGGGAACGTTCGCCGCGCTGGTGCAAACCGACATCAAGCGCCTGATGGCGTATTCGTCGATCGCCAACATGGGCTTCGTGCTGATGGGCATGGCCGCTGGCGGGCAGGCTGGCGTGGCGGCGGCGCTGATGTATCTGGCGTTCTACGTACCAGCGACGCTCGGCGCGTTCGCGATCATCCTGGCGATGCGTAGTGGTGGAACGCGGATGGAAAAAATCTCCGATCTCGCGGGTCTCGCTGCGCGCCGGCCGTGGATGGCGTTTGTATTGACGGCGGTGTTCTTCTCATTGACAGGCATTCCGCCGCTCGCCGGGTTTTTCGGCAAATTTTATGTGTTCCAGGCCGCCCTGAACGCGGGCTTGTGGCCGCTCGTCGTCTTCGGCGCCCTCGCGACCGTGGTGGGCGCGGGCTATTATCTCTGGATTATCAAGACCGTCTGGTTTGACCAGCCCGGCCCGGTGTTCGATCGGGCCAGCGGCACGATCATCGCCGTTGCGGCAGTGATGACGGCGTTGACCTTTCCGGTTTTGGTCGCGGGCCTCGGTTCGGTGGAGGCTTGGGCGAAAGCCGCCGCCGCGCCATTTTAGGACGATGATCGCCGCCGCCGCGCCGCTGCAGATTTTCGACGAAATAGATTCCACGAACGCCGAAGCGGGCAGGCGGGCCGCGCGGTGCGAGGCTGGCCCGATCTACTTACTTGCGCGTGTTCAAACCGCTGGCCGTGGCCGGCGTGGGCGGACGTGGGAGAGCCCGGCCGGCAACCTCTTCCTGACCTACCTTGGCGCAACCATGCGCCCGCCGGCGGAGATCGCGCTGCTTGGATTTGCCGCCGGTATCGCCCTCGCCGAATTCTGCGACGATCTGCTGGGTCCGGGCCGTTCAAAGTTGAAATGGCCGAACGATCTGATGCTGGATCGCCGCAAGGCCGCAGGCCTGCTGTTGGAGTCCGGCGCACTTGGCGATGGGCGCAATTGGTTCGCCATCGGTCTTGGTCTCAACCTGGCCGCCGCACCGCCGACCGATCAGCCAACCGTCGCGCTGGCCGAGTTTCTTCCCGCCGTACCCGCTCCAGAAGTCGCGGCGCGGGACCTTGCGCCACGCCTCGCGGGTTGGGCCGGCATTCTGGAGTGCGAAGGGTTTGAGCCTCTGCAGAGGGCCTGGATGGCGCGCGCCTATGGCGTTGGCGAACAGGTGCAGGTTCACCTGGGCGGGCAAAGCATCCGCGGCGCCCTACGGGGTCTTTCGTCAAGCGGCGAATTGCTCGTGGCTCTGCCGAATGGGCAGGTGCACGTCATCGCCGCGGGCGATATACACTTTCCGGCGGCGGAGACCACCTGATCCCCATGCTTCTCGCCATCGACGTCGGCAACACCAACACCAAATTCGCCGTGCATGACGGGGCTGGCTGGCGCGGCCAATGGCGCGCGTCCACGGATTCGAGACGGACGGCCGATGAATTCGCCCCCTGGATCGCTCAGCTTCTGGCGTTCCAGGATTTGAGCCTGAAGGACATTGGCGCCTGCATCATCTCAACGGTCGTGCCGCAGGCTTTGTTCAATTTGCGCAATCTTTCCAGGCGCTACCTGGCCGTCGAGCCGATGGTGGTGGGCGAGGACGGGCTCGATATCGGGGCTCAAATCCGGATCGATAATCCGCGGGAAGCCGGCGCCGACCGGCTGGTCAACGCCGTTGGCGCGTATGTCGCGCATGGCGGGCCCTCGATCGTGATAGACTCCGGTACAGCGACGACGTTCGATATCGTCGCGGCGGATGGCGGCCTTGAGGGCGTCATCATCGCGCCGGGCATCAATCTTTCGCTACAGGCGCTACACGACGCCGCCGCGCGCTTACCGCGCATCGAGATAAAAGAGCCGCCGAACGGCGCGCTCGGAAAGAATACGGTAGCAGCAATGCAGTCGGGCATTTTCTACGGCTATGTCGAGTTGATTGACGGACTTGTCCGCCGGCTGAAGCGCGAGCAGGAGCCGCGCTTGGGCGCCATGAAGGTTATCGCCACCGGCGGCGTCGCCTCGTTGTTTGAAGGCGCATCGAGCACAATCGATGTATTCGATCACGACATCACGATCTCAGGCCTTCTGGAAATCTTCAAGCGAAACGGCGGCGTGTTGTGAGTGCCCCCAAAGCGGGCGACGAGCTGGTATTCCTGCCGCTTGGCGGGTCCGGCGAGATCGGCATGAACCTCAACGCTTATGGCTATGGGCCGCCGGATAATCGCAAGTGGATCATCGTCGATCTTGGCGTGACCTTCGGCGGTTCCGATCAGCCGGGCGTTGACATCATCCTGCCGGACCCTGCGTTTCTGGAGAGCGTCAAGGAAAACATCCTCGGCATTGTGCTCACGCACGCCCACGAGGATCATATAGGCGCGGTGCCGTGGCTCTGGCCTCGGTTCAAGGCGCCGATCTACGCCACGCCGTTCACCGCCGCCCTTGTGCGTGAAAAGTTGCGTGAGCGGGGCCTGGAGACCAAGGCAAAGATCATCGAAACGCCGCTCAAAGGCATCGTTACGCTTGGCCCGTTCGAGATCGAGTACGTCACGCTGACCCATTCGATTCCGGAGCCCAATGGCCTTGCTATACGCACGCCGCTTGGCCTCGTCTGGCACACCGGCGATTGGAAAATCGATCCCGACCCAACGATTGGCGAGACGACAGACGAAGAAGCCCTGCGCAAGATGCGTGACGAAGGCGTGCTCGCGATGGTGTGCGATTCAACCAACGTGTTCGTCGAGGAGCACACCGGCTCGGAGGCCGGCGTCCGCGATGAGCTGAAGAAGCTTTTTCTTACCTTAAAAAGCCGCATCGCCGTTGCGGCGTTCGCTTCAAACGTTGCGCGCGTGCAGAGCGTTGTGTTGGCGGCGCGCGAGGCCAAGCGACAGGTCTGCCTCGTCGGCCGCTCCATGCTCCGCGTGACGGCGGCGGCGAAGGCCGTGGGCGTGTTGCCGGCAGACATCAATTTTATTTCAGAAAACGAGGCGGCTGTTCTGCCCAAGAGCAAGGTTCTCTACCTGTGTACGGGCAGCCAGGGCGAGCCGCGCGCGGCGCTCTCGCGCATCGCCGCCGGCGAACATCGCTCGGTGAAAATCGAGCAGGGCGACGCGGTGATTTTTTCCTCGCGGGTTATTCCGGGAAACGAGACCTCGATCTACGCGCTCTACAATCGATTTGCCGAGCGCGGCGTGGAAGTCGTCACCGACCGCGACTGGCCGATCCACGTTTCCGGCCACCCATCACGCGTCGAATTGGTGCAGATGTACAAATGGGCGCGGCCGCGCATTGCCATCCCGGTGCACGGCGAACGGCGACACATCCTTGAGCACGTCAAACTGGCGCTGGAGTTGCAGACGCCCGAAGCTTTGGCGCCGCGCAATGGCGATCTGATACGCCTTGCGCCGGGACCGGCCGAGGTGATCGACGAGGCGCCATCGGGCCGCCTTTACGTGGACGGCGAGATAATCATTGAGAGCGACGATGAAGCCATGGGCGAGCGGCGCAAGCTAAGCGCGGACGGCGCTGTTACGGTGACGATGGCGGTGAACGTGAAGAAGCGTGCGATCGTTTCTGGTCCCGATGTGCGGGTGAGGGGACTAAGCGGCGGCGACGACGCCGGCATGGACAAGCTGCTCGAAGAACTCGCTGAGGCCGCGGAGCTTGCCTATTCCAAAATGTCCGGCGCCGAGCGAAATGATGAGGATGCTGCAGAAGAGATCGTCGCGCGCGCGGTACGACGCACGGCGGAAAGAAGTTGGGGGAAACGCCCGATGGTCGAAGCCGTGATTTTGACCGTCTAGCGGAGCAGATACATGATCGGACGCTTGAACCATATTGCCATAGCTTCGGCCTCAATCGAGGCGAGCAAGCGTATCTACATCGATCTCTACGGCGTGTCTGAAGCCGATATCACGCCGACGCGCGATATGCCCGAGCAGGGCGTGCGGTTTGCGTTCGTTAATTTGCCGAATAGCCAGATCGAGCTGATTGAGCCGCTCGGCGAGAAGAGCCCGATCCTGAATTTCCTCGCCAAGAACCCGGCCGGCGGACAGCACCATGTGTGTTTCGAAGTGGAGAACATTTACGAAGCACGCGATGAAATGATCCGCCGCGGCGCCACGGTGCTGAACGAACCCAGGATCGGCGCGCACGGTACGCCGATCATTTTCATACATCCGAAAAACTCCAATGGCGTTCTCATCGAGCTGATGGAGACGCCGAAAGGCCATTGATGCTCGATCCGCTGCTCAATATCGCGATTTTTATTATCTGGTGGTGGATGGCGCTGCTCGCGTTGCTGCCGGTTGGCGTGCGCAGGGTGGAGCAGGGCGATATCGACCTGGGTCACGACGCGGGGGCGCCGCAAAAGCCGCTTATGCTGAAGAAGGCGCTCTGGGCCGCTGGGGCAGCCGTTATTCTGTGGGCGCTGACGGCGACCTGCATCTGGTTCGATCCGTTTCAC
Source organism: Caulobacterales bacterium (assembly GCA_035549875.1). GTDB lineage: Bacteria > Pseudomonadota > Alphaproteobacteria > Caulobacterales > Aquidulcibacteraceae > JAKFWI01. Next base: position 25,553 of record DASZPV010000065.1, on the reverse strand, counting down.
ATAAGAGATTAGACCCGCGTTGCGCGCCCTGCCGGGCCGGTCTATCAGGACCGGCCCTCCGCTGACGAAGGACCACAAGAGCCCATGCAACGCGCCCTCGGCGTCACGCGCGCGCAGAGTTTTCCCGACTGGTACCAGGAGGTTTGTCGCGCGGCCGATCTGGCCGAGCAAAGCCCGACGCGCGGCTCGATGATTTTCCTGCCGTGGGGCTACGGGCTTTGGGAACTGATGCAGCGCGACCTTGATCGCCGCATCAAGGAAACCGGGCACGAGAACTACTACTTTCCTCTGCTGATCCCGATGAGCTTCATAGCCAAGGAAGCCGAGCACGTTGAGGGGTTCGCCAAGGAGATGGCGGTCGTAACGCACCATCGCCTTAAGAATATCGATGGCCGGCTGCGTCCCGATCCGGCGGCCGAACTGGAAGAACCCTACATCATCCGGCCGACCTCGGAGACGATCATCGGCGACGCGTTCCAGCGCTGGATAAAATCATATCGCGATCTGCCGCTGCTGGCGAACCAATGGGCAAATGTGATGCGCTGGGAAATGCGCACGCGCCTGTTCCTCCGTACGGCGGAGTTTCTCTGGCAGGAGGGCCATACCGCTCATGCCGATCGCGCCGATGCGATGGAAGAAACCATGCGTATGCTGGAGGTCTACCGGCAGTTTTCCGAAGATGTTCTGGCCATGCCCGTGATCGCCGGAGAAAAGCCTGAGAACGAACGCTTTCCGGGCGCCGTCGCCACCTATTCGATTGAAGCCATGATGCAGGACGGCAAGGCGCTGCAAGCGGGAACTTCGCATTACCTGGGTACGCATTTCGCCGAGGCGCAGAACATCCGCTACCAGGACAAGGAGGGCGGCCTTACGCTCTGCCACACCACGAGTTGGGGCGTATCCACGCGCCTGATCGGCGGCGTGATCATGACGCATGGCGACGATGACGGCCTGCGAACGCCGCCCGCGATCGCCCCGCGGCAGATCGTGATCGTGCCGATGTTGCGGGACAAACCGGAAGACGCTGATGTGCTGTCCTATTGCAAAGCGCTCGCCGCCGATCTTGGCGTACTGACCGCCTTCGGCGCGCCGCTGCGCGTGCTGGTCGATACCAAGCTGGGCAAGTCGGCGGATAAGCGCTGGAACTGGGTGCGCCGCGGCGCGCCGCTTCTGGTCGAGATCGGCCCACGCGATGCGGCGACTGGCAAGGTGAGCTTCATGCGGCGCGATGCGCTGCGCGATGGGGACAAGATCAAATCCGAGATCGCGGACCGCGCGGCGTTCCTGGCGGATGCCGTCTCTATGCTAGAGCAGATGCAGACCGCGCTGCTGGCTGACGCGCGTTCACGCCTCAGCGGGGCCGTACGCGATGACATCACGAGCTTCGACGAACTTGCGTCTTATTTCGGCGCCGAGGAAACCGAAGAGTTTCGCGGTTGGGCAAAAGTGGGATGGTCTCGTCCCGGCGGGGCGGCTCTCGAAGCTGTCGGCGAAAGGCTGAAGGCGCTCAAGTTGACGATCCGCAACGCCCCGCTCGACCAATCAAAGGCGCAAGGCAAGTGCATCTTCACGGGCGCGCCGGTGGTCGAACAGGTTATTATCGCGCGGTCCTATTGATGAAAACGGGCGCTGCATGATCGACGAAACCGCCAGCAGGCCGTTCGGCCCGTTCGAGCGCATGATGGCCTCTCGTTATCTTCGCGCCAAGAAGGCGCAGGGCGGCGTCGCGTTGATATCGATCATTTCCTTTGTTGGCATTTTACTCGCGGTCGGCGTGCTGATCATAACCATGTCGGTCATGAATGGCTTTCGCGAGACCATGATCTCGCGCATTCTGGGCGCCAATGGACACGTGTACGTTGAAGTTGACAGCAAAACGCTCGAGGAGCGCGCCCGCCTTGTCGCGCTCGCCCGACAAACGCCCGGGGTGACGCATGTTACCGAAATGATCCAGGGCCAAGTGTTGGCCAACGCCAATGGTCAAGCAACTGGCGCGCTGGTCCGCGGCATTTCGGCGAAGGATTTGGCCGATATGCCGATCGTGGCGAACAACATCGTTTCGGGCTCGCTAAAGACTTATGCAATCGGCGAGGACGGCGTCGTACCTCTTGTCATAGGCTATCGGCTGGCCGCGGCGCTCGGCGCTGATGTTGGGGGAGGAATTACCCTGATTTCACCGGAGGGCGCGGCGACGCCGTTTGGCATGACGCCGCGTTCGAAGAGCTATCCAGTAGGCGCGACGTTCAATCTCGGGATGAGCGAATATGACTCGGCGCTAATCTATATGCCGTTGCCGGAAGCCCAGTTGTTCTTCAACCGCGGCGACAAGGTCGATCGGCTGGAGATCCGCGTAGTCGATCCCGACAAGACGCAGGATGTGATGCGCGCGTTGCGCGCCAAACTGGGGGCGGACGTCTTTATTTCCGACTGGGTCGGCGCGAACGCGAGCCTGGTGACCGCGCTCGTGGTCGAACGCAATGTCATGCGCCTAATCCTATTGATGATCGTGGCGATCGCGACAATGAATATCATATCCGGCCTCATCATGCTCGTTAAGAACAAGGGGCGCGACATCGCGATCCTGCGCACGATGGGCGCAACGCGCGGCGCAATCATGCGCATATTTTTTCTGTCCGGCGCAACGATCGGTGCATTCGGCACGATCGCCGGCCTAGTGTTCGGGATATTATTCTGCACGTTCATCGGGCCCATCCAGGACTTCGTAAGCTGGGCGTTTCACGTCAACATCTTCAACGCCGAGGTCTATTCTCTGTCGCGCATTCCGGCGAAAGTAGAATGGCCGGAAGTGTTCGGGATCGGCGCGTTTGCGCTATTGTTCTCGTTTATTGCGACGCTCCCGCCTTCGTTCCGCGCTTCGCGCCTCGATCCCGTGGAGGCGTTGCGCTATGAATGAACTCATGCGCGGCGCAACGCCCGTCCTGTCTCTGCGCGCGATCGAGCGGCGCTTCAAGTCCGGCGAAAAAGAACTTGTCGTTCTGCACGACGTCAATTTCGAAATGCGGCCGGGCGAGATCGTGGGTCTTGTTGGGCCTTCCGGCTCGGGAAAGTCGTCTCTCCTGCACGCCGCTGGCCTGCTTGAGCGGCCGACATCCGGCGAAGTCTGGCTCGACGGCGTTTCGGCGTGGGATCTGAGTGACGACAAGCGCAGCGCGTTGCGGCGCAAGCGCATAGGTTTCGTGTACCAATTCCACCATCTGCTGCCCGAGTTCGATGCTCTCGACAATGTGGCGTTGCCGCAGATCATTGACGGCAAGGGCAAGAGCGCGGCGCGTGAACAGTCTCGACGGCTGCTTACGAAAATGGGCCTTGCCGAGCGGCTTGACCACCAGCCGGCACAACTATCGGGGGGCGAGCAACAACGCGTGGCCATCGCGCGCGCCATGGCCAACCAGCCCGCAATCGTGCTCGCAGACGAGCCGACCGGCAATCTGGATCCGGGCACGGCAGGATCGGTATTCAACGCGCTGCTTGACCTGGTGCGCGAGGAAAGGGTGGCGGCGCTCGTCGCCACGCACAATCTGGAACTGACGAAATTCATGGATCGCGTCGTCACCCTGCGCGACGGCGCCCTGGTCGAACAGGCGCGCTAGGTTTTCCAGATGGTTGCGCCGTCAGGCGCTACGGTGATCGCGGGATTGTAGGCGACCTCCCAGGCGTAGCCGTCGGGGTCGACGAAATAGCCGTGGTAGCCGCCCCAGAATGCTTTCTGCGCCGGCTTGGTGATCTTGCCGCCGGCCTTCGCCGCATCGGCCAGCGTGGTATCGACGCCCGCCTCGTCGCGCTGGTTTATCGCCAGGGTCACCCCGGCAAAGCCGCCGCCCGTATCCTCGACATGTGCGTCTTCGGCGAGAAGCTTGCGCGGGTAGAGGGCGAACACGAAGCCCGGCAATTGGAAGAACGCCACGTCATCCATGACCCGAACTGGTTTCCAGCCCAGACCCTGTTCGTAGAAGGCGCGCGCGCGGGCGAAATCAGCCACGCCGAGGGTCAAAAAGCTGAGGCGCTGTTCCATCTGAGCCGTTCCGTCCCCATCTGTTGACCGCAATGGAACAAAACAGGAATATCAGGCTTTGGCAAGCGGTCGGAATCGCGCTTGGGTGGGCCGCAGGAGAAGGCGATGAGCAAAGGGCCGGCTAGCGATCTGTTCGTGCATCTGCGTGGGCGCTCGGCCTACTCGCTGCTTGAAAGCGCGCTTCACGTCAAAGAATTGGCCGCCCTCGCCAAGGCCCGCCATATGCCGGCGCTGGCGCTGACCGACAGCAACAATCTGTTTGGCGCGCTCGAATTCTCCGAAGTCATGGCCGAGAAAGGCATCCAGCCGATCGTTGGCCTGGCGCTGTCCGTGCGCGAAGAGGGCGGAACCTCGGGCGTTCTGGCGCTGCTGGCGCAGAGCGAAGCTGGCTACGCCAATCTGATGGCGCTTTCGACCTCAGCCTACCTCGACGTGCCGCCAACCGAGCTGCCGCACGTGGCGCTGGACTATCTGCTGGCGCGCAGCGAGGGCTTAATCGCGCTCACCGGCGGCGGCGAAGGCCTGGCGAACGCCTTGATCGGCGCCGGGCGCGATCCCCGCGAGTTGATCGGTCAATTGCGCGAAGCGTTTCCGGATCGCCTTTACATAGAATTGCAGCGCCATGGCGAAATCGGCGAGGCCGAAGCCGAGGCGGCTCTGATCGACATCGCCTACGCATCGGGCCTGCCGTTGGCGGCGACGAATGACGTCCGCTTCGAGAAGCGCGAGGATCACCGCGCCCACGACGCGCTGATGTGCATCGCCGCGTCGTCCTATCTCGGCGAGCAGGATCGGCCGCGTGTATCGCCAGAACACTATTTCAAATCCGCCGCCGAAATGCGGGCGCTGTTTTCCGACCTGCCCGAGGCGATCGAGCAGTCGATCGATATCGCGCGGCGCTGCGCCTTCCGGGTTAAGAAGCGCAAGCCGATCCTCCCGCGCTTCAATACGAAGAAGGGCCGCGACGAAGCAGCCGAACTGACTGCGCAAGCCGAAGAAGGCCTGCGCATGCGGCTCAAGGCCTTGGGCGAGAGCGCCGCCGCGCCAAGAAAGGAATACGAAGAACGCCTCAAATACGAACTCGCCGTCATCATTCAGATGGGATTTCCGGGCTACTTTCTGATTGTCGCGGACTTCATCAAATGGGCCAAGAGCAAGGGAATTCCGGTCGGCCCAGGCCGGGGTTCGGGCGCCGGATCGCTGGTCGCGTGGGCGCTGACGATCACGGACCTCGATCCGCTACGCTTTGGGCTCTTCTTCGAGCGCTTCCTCAATCCCGAACGCGTATCGATGCCCGATTTCGACATCGACTTCTGCCAGGACCGGCGCGGCGAAGTGATAGATTACGTGCGGGAGAAATACGGCCCCGATCGCGTCGCGCAGATCATAACCTTCGGTACGCTGCAGGCGCGCGCTGTCGTGCGCGACGTCGGGCGCGTGATGCAACTGCCGTTCGGTCAGGTTGACCGGCTCGCCAAGTTGATCCCGGCCAACCCCGCCGATCCGGTGACGCTCGAAAAGGCTTTGGAGGCCGAACCGCGGCTGAAGCAGGCGCGTGAGAGCGAGCCTGAGGTCGATGAACTGATCAATGTGGCGCTGCAACTCGAAGGCCTTCACCGCAACGCCTCCACCCATGCCGCAGGCATCGTGATTGGAGACCGGCCGCTCGTTGAGCTTGTCGCGCTTTACCGCGATCCACGGTCAGACATCCCCGCCACCCAGTTCAACATGAAATGGGTCGAGCCGGCGGGCCTGGTGAAGTTCGACTTTCTAGGCCTCAAAACGCTGACCGTGCTCGACCGCGCCCAGAAACTGGTGCGTCAACGCGGCGCTGAACTCGATCTCGATCATATCCCGTTGGACGACGCCAAGACGTTCGACATGCTCGCGCGCGGCGACACGGTGGGCGTGTTCCAGGTGGAAAGTCTCGGCATGCGCCGTGCGCTGGTCGATATGCAGCCTGACCGATTTGAAGATCTGATCGCGCTCGTTGCGCTCTATCGCCCGGGTCCGATGGCCAATATCCCTACCTATTGCGCGCGCAAACTCGGGCGCGAGCCGGTCGAACACATCCATCCGCAATGTGCGCCGATCCTGGAAGAGACGTTCGGCATCATCACCTATCAGGAGCAGGTGATGCAGATCGCGCGCGATCTTGCCGGCTATTCCTTCGGCGAAGCCGATCTGCTGCGCCGCGCCATGGGCAAGAAGATCCGTGAAGAGATGCAAAGTCAGCGCGTGCGCTTCGTCTCCGGCGCGGTGAAGCGGGGGATCAAGGAGCAGGACGCAGACATCATCTTCGACGCGTGCGCGAAATTCGCCGATTACGGCTTCAACAAATCGCACTCGGCGCCCTACGCGCTGCTCACATACCGCACCGGCTATATGAAGGCCAATTTCCCGGTCGAATTCCTGGCGGCCTCAATGAGCCTCGATGCGGGCAATACCGATAAATTGGCTATCTTCCGGCAGGAGGCGCGGCGCATGGGCGTTGATGTTCTGCCGCCGGACGTTAATGCCTCCGGCGCCGATTTCACGGTTGAAGGGCAGGCCGTGCGCTATGCGCTCGGCGCGGTCAAGAACGTGGGTCAGGCCGCCATGGAAGCGGTGGTCGCCGAGCGAGAACGGGGCGGCAAGTTCAACGACCTGATCGACTTCGCCGAGCGGCTCGACCCCAAGGCGATAAATCGCCGCCAGTTGGAAAATCTCGCACGCGCCGGCGCGTTCGACAAACTGGAGCCAGAGCGCGCTCGCGCGTTCGCGGCGTGTGAAATTATCGCCGCAGTAGCCGCGCGCGCCGCCGATGAACGCGCCTCAGCGCAGGCCAGCCTGTTTGGCGGCGGCGAAAAGCTCGCCCGGCCGGCAATGCCCAAGGCAGCGGCGTGGTCGAGCGAACAGCGGCTGGACAATGAGCGCGACAGCGTCGGCTTCTACATCTCGGGCCATCCGCTCGATGTGGTGCTGGCCGAAGCGGCGCCCGGAAAGTATTCGACCTACGCCATGATCCATGACGAGGGAGAGACAGAGCCGCGCGCCCATGCGGTCATCGGCGTCGTGCGCAAATTGCGCGAGATTACCTCGAAGGACGGCGTCCGGTTCGGTTTCGTCACGCTCTCCGATCCGACCGGCGAGTTCGAGGCGATGATCCTTGGCGAAAATCTGGCTCATGCCCGCGAGGTGCTTCAGGCCGGGAAACCGATCGTGTGCAGGCTTCGTTCCCGCTGGCGCGACGGCGAACTACGTCTAACCGCCGATATGTTCGAGCCGCTGGAAGCGGCTGAGGCGCGGGTAGGGGATGATCTAAAGATTGTGATCCGGGAGGGGGCAGCCTCCTTTCCGACCCTGGCTGATACGCTGCGCGCCTTGGCTTCGGCGAGGGGCGAAGACGCTCGCCCGCTGCGCCTCATCCTGCGGCTCGATGACGGACGGGAGGTCGAACTCCAGGCCAAGGGCGTGTTCCCCGCTGGTCCCTCGGCGCGGGCGGCGCTCAAGGCGGCCCGTGGCGTCGAAAGGGTCGTCTGAGGGCGCTTGCCCTTTGGCAGCGGTCCGCCTATATCGGCGCCACTTCACACGCGGGGCACATAATCCGGTGTTGGGCCATGCGGTCCGACTCCTCCCGCGGCGGTTAACCGGACGAGGAACTCATGCTGCCCGACTACAGCATGCGCCAGCTCTTGGAAGCAGGCGCGCATTTTGGCCATCAGACCCACCGTTGGAATCCGAAGATGGAGCGTTTCATCTTTGGCGTCCGCTCTAACATCCACATCATCGACCTGTCGCAGACGGTGCCGTTGCTTCACCAGGCGCTGCTGAAGGTGCGCGAAACGGCCGCCAAGGGCGGGCGGATTTTGTTTGTCGGCACCAAGCGCCAGGCCAGCGACTACATCGCCGGCTCGGCCAAGCGCTGCGCGCAATATTACGTCAACCACCGTTGGCTTGGCGGTACGCTGACCAACTGGCAGACGATCTCGAAATCGATCCAGCGCCTGCGCGAATTGACTGAGATCATCGATCAGGGCGGCCTGGGCCTGACCAAGAAGGAAGTGCTGAATCTTACAAGAGAACGCGACAAGCTTGAGCGTTCGCTCGGCGGCATCGCCGCGATGGGGGGGCTTCCCGATCTGATGTTCGTGATCGACACCAATAAGGAAGCGATCGCGATCCAGGAAGCCCGCAAGCTCGGCATCCCAGTGGTGGCGATCGTCGATACGAATTGCGATCCGGACGAGGTTAACTTCCCGATTCCGGGCAATGACGACGCGGCGCGCGCGATCCAAATGTATTGCGATCTGATCGCCGACTCTGTGCTGGACGGCCTGTCAGCCGGCCAGTCGGCTGCCGGCGTCGATATCGGCGCGTCAGAAGCGCCTCCGGCCGAGCCCGCGCTCAACGAAGGCTCAGCCGAACTTCCGAACTAACCATCCCATACGGGAGAACGAAAATGGCCGAAATCAGCGCGGGGCTCGTCAAGGATCTCCGGGAAAAAACCGGCGTAGGCATGATGGACTGCAAGAAGGCGCTCGCCGAAACCGCGGGCGACATCGAAGCGGCTGTGGACTGGCTACGCGCCAAGGGCCTTTCAAAGGCCGCCAAAAAGGCCGATCGCGCCGCTGCTGAGGGTCTCGTCGGCATTGAAGTGGCGGGCAACAAGGCTGCGGCGATCGAGTTCAATTCCGAAACCGATTTTGTCGCGCGCAACGAGCAGTTTCAGCGCGCCGCTGCCGCACTCGCGAAAATCGGGCTCGAAAAAAATGGTGATCGCGACGCGATCCTCGCCGCGCCATCTCCCGATGGCGATGGCGCGGTGAGCGACATGATCACCCGTTTGATCGCGACCATCGGCGAGAACATGACGATGCGCCGGTCGGCCGCGCTGTCGGTCGGTAAGGGCGCCATCGGCTCTTACGTGCATTCCGCCATCGCGCCGGGGCTGGGCCGCATCGGCGTGCTTGTCGCGATCGAATCGGAAGCCACAGGCGACGAGCTGGACGCCTTCGCCAAGAAACTGGCGCAGCACATCGCCGCCGCCGGGCCGATCGCCTTGTCCGAAGCCGATATGCCGGCCGACCGCATGGAGCGCGAGCGCGCCGTGGCGATCGAGCAGGTCAAGGAAGACCCCAAACTCGCCGGCAAACCACAGAATGTTATCGACGGGGCGGTGAACGGCAAGGTCCGCAAGGTCCTGGAGGAACTTGTTCTGCTCAAACAGAAGTTTATCCACGACGATAAGACCACGGTCGAGCAGGCGGTCCAGAACGCCGCCAAGTCGGTGGGCAAACCCGTCGCGATCACGCGTTTCGTGCGGTTTGCCCTCGGCGAGGGTGTGGAAAAGAAGGCCGACGATTTCGCCGCCGAGGTCGCGGCCATGGGAGGCCGCTAAGGCGGCCTCCTTTGCCTTTGCGCGGGCCATGCCGCCGGGTCTAGACTCAGCGCCGGAGACTCACCCAAAGGCCCGCTCATGAGCGTAGAACCAGCACCCCGTCCGCAGCCTCGCGGACCGTACAAGCGCGTGCTGCTTAAAATCTCAGGCGAAGTGCTGGTCGGCGCCGGCTCCTACGGCATCGACATTGCCGAATGCGATCGGGTGGCGGCCGAGGTCGCTGAGGTGCGCGAAAGCGGCGTCGAGATCTGTCTTGTGATCGGCGGCGGCAATATTTTCCGCGGCCTGCAGGGCGCGGCGCGCGGCATGGATCGCGCCACAGCCGATTATATGGGCATGCTCGCCACGGTCATGAACGCGCTGGCGATGCAGGGCGCTCTGGAAAAGATCGGCGTTCACACACGGGTGCAGTCGGCAATTCCGATGGATGCGATCTGTGAACCGTATATTCGCAGACGCGCGCTGCGCCACCTGGAGAAGGGGCGGGTCGTAATTTTTGCGGCGGGCTTGGGCAATCCGTATTTTACGACCGATACGCCGGCGGCCCTGCGCGCGGCGGAAATGGGCTGCGACGCATTGCTCAAAGGCACTAGTGTCGATGGCGTTTATTCCGCCGATCCGAAAAAGGACCCGAACGCCGTTCGCTATGACCGCCTTACTTATTACGACGTCTTGTCTAAAGATTTGCGTGTGATGGACGCTTCCGCCGTCAGTTTGATGCGCGACAACGAAATCCCGATCATCGTGTTTTCCATCCGCAAGAGCGGCGGCCTGATCGACGTGGTCAACGGCGGCGGCGTGCGGACGCTGATCGGGAAAAGCTGAGGGAAGAAACAAAATGGCCAAACCGCCAGATTTTCATCTCGACGATTACAAAAAGCGCATGGACGGCGCGCTGTCCGCTTTGAAGACCGAGTTCGCCGGCCTGCGCACAGGGCGCGCTTCGGCGAGCTTGCTGGAGCCAATCCATGTTGACGCCTATGGCGCTTCGAGTCCGCTAAATCAGGTGGCGAACATCAACGTGCCCGAGCCGCGCATGCTGTCAGTGCAGGTATGGGACAAGGGCCTGGTCGTCGCGGTCGAGAAGGCCATCCGCAGTTCAGGGCTTGGCGTAAACCCAATCACCGATGGGCAAATCATCCGGGTGCCCATCCCGCCGCTCAGTACTGAAAGACGCGCCGAATTGGCGAAATTGGCGGGTAAATACGCCGAACTGGCGCGCGTGGCCGTCCGCAATGTGCGTCGTGACGGGATGGAGCACCTAAAGCGCCTCGAAAAAGAACATGTCATCAGTCAGGATGAGCACAAGAAGCTCGCCGATCAGGTACAGCAGGCTACGGACCAGTTTGTTAAAAAGGTCGATGAGGCCACGCAGCACAAGGAAGAAGAGATCATGCAGGTCTAGGCAGACCGCGTGATCCGCCCAAAAATGTCTATCCCGGCGGAAACCCTCGCGACAGACGTCTTGCCCCGGCACGTGGCCGTCATCATGGATGGCAACGGACGCTGGGCGCGCGCCAGAGGCAGACCAAGGACGTTCGGTCATAGCGAAGGCGTGGAAGCGTTGCGCCGTGCGGTCGAGGCGGCTGGCGAGTTGAACATCGAATATCTGACGGTGTTCGGCTTTTCGACCGAGAATTGGCGCCGTCCGATCGACGAAGTGAACGCGCTTTTTGATTTGCTGCGCCTCTATGTCGCCCGCGATCTGGATCGCCTCGCTCGGGAGGGCGTGCGTGTTCGTGTGATCGGCGCGCGAGAGGACCTTGCCCGTGACATCCGCGAAATTATCCAAAACGCCGAGACCAAGACCGCCGACAATACGCGGCTCAACCTAACGATCGCGTTCAACTACGGCGCACAAGGCGAGATAGTCCGGGCCGCGCGCCGCATTGCCGCCGACGCAATCTCTGGGGCCCTTAAGCCGGAGGCGATAACCGAGGCGATGTTCGAATCGTATCTGGACACAGCCGGTTTGCCGCCGCCGGATCTGCTGATCCGCACCAGCGGCGAACAGCGGATGTCGAACTTCCTCTTGTGGCAGGCGGCATACGCCGAACTCGTTTTTCTCGATGTGCTTTGGCCTGATTTTGACCGCGCTGCATTGGAGCAGGCGCTCGGCGAATATCGCCGCCGCGACCGGCGCTTTGGCAGGTCGGAATATTCGCGGCCGGGCTGAGGGCGTGACTGAACCACAATCGCGCCGCGTCGAGGATCTGGCGCCGCGGCTCCTGTCGGCGGCTTCCCTTATACCCTTGGCCTTGGGCGCGACCGCCGCCGGCGGGCCCTGGCTGGCCGCGGCCACCGCGTCTGCGGTGGTCGCGCTGGCCTGGGAATGGGCCTCCATGTCCGAGCCCCACGCGCCCATGCCGGCGTTTTGGATGACCCTGGGGGGCGCGCTGGGAGCAGTGATGTTGGCCAGCCTAGGCCTGGTGCTCTGGGGGTTGGCGTGGGCCGGCCTTGCGGGTGGGGCTTCCGCCATTAGGCGCCTCAACTCGGCAGGCGTTCGCGGGGCGCTGGAAGCGCTCGGCGGGGTTTTTTACCTGACCGCACCTTGCGTGGCGTTTCTCTGGATCCGCGCCTATCCTGCAATCGGCCTCGCTGCCGCCATAAGTCTGTTTGCTATCATCTGGGCTGCGGACGGGGCTGCCTATTTTTCGGGCCGGCTGGTGGGAGGACCGAAGCTTCTGCCAAGCCTTTCCGCCAACAAGACGGTGGCAGGGCTTTTGGGGGGGCTGGCGGCTGGAGCGTTGGCTGGTCTGGCCTATGGCGAATTGATCGGTGCGCAGGGACTGGCTTGGTCGTTGTCCGGCCTTGCGCTAGCGGGAGTGGGAATGGCCGGGGACCTCTTCGAATCCATGCTAAAGCGCCGGTTTGGGGTAAAGGACGCCAGCCAGCTCATCCCCGGGCATGGCGGCGTGATGGATCGGATCGACGGACTGATGGCCGCTTCCGTGTTCATGGCCGCGGCTCTGATCCTGTTTCCGGAGCCCGTTCGACGCCTGTTCGGTGGCGTAGAGTGAGCGCCCGTTTTCACCGCCGCGTCTCGATCCTTGGCGCAACCGGGTCGATCGGCCGATCGACCGCGCGCGTGATCGAGGAATTGCGCGTCAGCGGCGAGGCGGAGATTGAGATCGAAGCGCTCACCGCAGGGCGCGATGTTGCCGGCATCGCCGAACTGGCGCGGACCTTGAAGCCGCGCTTCGTGGCGTTTTCGGACGAGACGAAACTTGGCGAAGCCCGCGCAGCGCTCGCGGGCGCCGGCGTGCTGGTGGGGGCCGGCGCCGCGGCGCTGCAGGAAGCCGCTCAGCGTGATGCCGATTGGGTCATGTCGGCAATCGTGGGGGCGGCGGCGATACGCCCCACCCTGGCGGCCATCGAACGGGGCGCAACGGTAGCTTTGGCTAACAAGGAAAGCCTGGTCTGCGCCGGTCAAATCATGAAGGCCGCAGCAGCGCGCGCCGGCGCGCGGCTCTTGCCCGTCGACTCCGAGCACAACGGGGCGTTCCAGGTTCTAGGCGACGGCCGCGGCGTGGAACGCATCACTCTCACTGGATCAGGCGGACCCTTTCGCGGCTGGACCCCGCAGGCCATGGCCGCCGCCACGCCAGAACAGGCGCGCAGGCATCCCAACTTCTCCATGGGCGCGAAGATCTCGGTCGATAGCGCCACCTTGATGAACAAGGGGCTGGAGCTGATCGAGGCGTCCTGTCTGTTCGATCTGGGGCCAGACAGACTGGATCTGGTCATTCATCCTCAACAAGCGGTCCACGCGCTTGTTTCCTACTGCGATGGCTCGATGCTTGCTCACCTCGGTCCAACGGATATGCGGGTCGCAATTGTCCATGCGCTGGCGTGGCCGGATCGTGCGCCACTGGCCGTAAAAAGGCTTGATCTCACTGATTTGGGGCAATTGACGTTTGAAATGCCTGACCGCGAACGCTTTCCGGCTTTAGATCTGGCCCGGCGGGCCATGGTCGCGGGCGGGGCGGCGCCGACTATGCTGAACGCGGCGAACGAGATCGCCGTGGCCGCCTTCCTTGAAAGGCGAATAGGGTTTCTCGACATCGCCAGTATCGTCGAGGCTGTGCTAAACCGGTTTGAGGCGGGGTCCAGGAGCGCAAATTCGCCTTCATCCTTGGATGAAGTGCTCGCGACAGACGCCCTCGGGCGTCTTTGGGCCGGTCAGGAAACCCAGCGGCGGCAGGCCGCCTAGGAGCGACAACGGGAATGATAAGCGCCGTCCTTGACCCGGTAATGTATCTCGCCGCTTTCGTCGCGGTGCTGAGCCTCGTCGTGTTCGTGCACGAGTTTGGACATTTCCAGGTCGGGCGATGGTGCAACATCGCTGTTCGCAGTTTCTCCATCGGTATGGGGGCGGAGTGGTTTGGCTGGACCGACAAGCGCGGCACGCGTTGGAAGGTGTCAAAAATTCCGATTGGCGGTTTCGTTTCATGGGTCGACGATCAGGACGTCGCCAGCACGCGCTCATCTGACGCCGCGCATAAAGAATTGAGTCTCGCCGACAGGAAGCGCCTAGGGCATTTCCATGCGGCGGCTTTATGGAAGCGTTTTGCTACCGTGGCGGCTGGGCCAGCCGCCAATTTTATATTCTCAATTTTCGCGTTCGCGCTTTTATTTATGGTCTTCGGGCGCAACGTCACCGATGAAACCAAACTGTCGCCGCGCATCGATACAGTGCTCGCCGGTTCCGCCGCCGAAAAAGCTGGCCTGAAACCGGGAGATATCGTTCTTTCGATCGCTGATCAGAAAATCGACTCTTGGGCGGCGGTCAAATCAACGGTCCCGCATTATCCAGCACTCAGCATACCGATTACGGTGCGGCGGAACGGAGAACTGGTAACTGTTACGGCCACGCCGGCTGCGGAAAAGGTGACAGACGAAACGGGTGTGGACCACGTTGCAGGCGTCCTCGGTGTAAGCCGAACGACAGCTCCGGCAGAAAGGGTCATCGAATATCCCGGCCCCGTCGCGGCCATAGCCGGCGGCGCCGAGCAGGTCTGGACGCTTGCCTCAAGCACCGGCGCTTATCTGGGAAATGTTTTCAGCGGACGTGCGTCGCCGGAACATATAGCGGGTCCCGCTGGCATGCTCGGTATGACTGCCCAGGTCACCAAGGATGCGATGTCTGCTCCAACATTCAGCGATAGGGCGGAGGCGCTGGTTCGGACGTTGATTGCCTGGGCTGCGACCCTGTCCGTAGCGGTGGGGTTCGCTAATCTGCTTCCCATTCCAGTGCTGGATGGAGGTCATCTTCTGTTTTATTTGGTCGAGGCAGTGCGTGGGCGTCCGCTTGACCCAAAAACCCAGGCCTTGGGATCAAACGCTGGGCTGGCTTTGCTAGCCTGTCTGTTTCTGTTCGCGACCTGGAACGACCTGCAGCGGCTCAACGTCCTTGAGTTTCTGCGCGGGATAATGTCTTAAGCCTTGGGTTTGGGGGGCGCGGGATCGCTCGAGGGTTCATGAAGCGCGGGTTTCGGGAAGTTCTCCTCGGCGCGGTGAGCTGCGTCGCGACCGTTAGCGCGGGCGGCGGCGCATGGCTTGTCGATGCGAATGTCGCGCTCGCGCAGGGCGTAGCCCAACCGCCGCCCACGGCGGACGTAGGCCAGCCGGCGCCGGCTACGCCGGCTCCAGCGCCAACGCGCGCTAACGGGCGCGCAGCAGCCGCGCAGGCTGCCCCACGCGCTGCGACCCCGCCGGCCGCACCCACGCCCGCGCAATTGCCCGTGATCAGGCAAGTTCAGGTACAGGGCAACCAGCGGGTCGAAACCAGCACCGTGATCTCCTACCTGTCGATTCAGCCGGGCGACATCGCCGACCCGGCGCGGATTGACCTGTCCCTTAAGACGCTGTTCGCGACAGGGTTATTCGCGGACGTGCAGATCGTTCAGCAGGACGCCAACCTGGTCGTCAGCGTCGTCGAGAATCCGATCATCAACCGGGTCGTGTTTGAGGGGCTGAAGGCGCTCAAGCAGGACAAAGTGGAAAAGGATCTGCAAGCTAAGCCGCGCGCAGTGTTCACCGCGGCGCGCGTGCAGGCCGACGTTCAGCGCATTGTCGAAGTGTACCGGCGCTCCGGGCGTTTTGCCGCCACCGTGACCCCCCAGGTCAAGCAGATGGATCAGAACCGTGTTGATCTTATTTTCAAGATCGATGAAGGTCCTGTCACGCATATCCGCGCCGTTAATTTCATAGGCAACGGCGCATTTTCGGATGGCTCTCTTCGCAGAGCCATCCGAACTGAGCAATCGCGCTGGTGGAAGCTGTTCACCAACGCAGATAATTACGACCCCGACCAGCTTGAGTACGACCGCGAGTTACTGCGGCAGTACTATACCAATCGCGGTTACGCGGATTTTCGCGTGGTTTCGGCGGTGGCGGAGCTGACGCCGGACCAAAAGGATTTCTACGTCACGTTCACCGTCGACGAAGGCGAGCGATACAAGTTCGGCAAAATCGACGTATCGACTGAACTCGACAAACTTCCCAAGGATCTGCTTCGGCTGGCGGTTCCCATCAAATCCGGCGAGGATTATCAGGGCGACCAGATCGAAAAAACCATTGACGCCCTAACTTACATTGCCGGCACCGCCGGTTATGCAAACGTTGATATCCGGCCCGTTACGACCCGCGATAAAGCGACCCGTAGGGTCAACATCAACTTCGAGGTGAACGAAGGCCCGCGTGTCTTCGTCGAGCGGATCGACGTGGTCGGCAATACCAGCACGGTCGATAAGGTTATCCGCCGTGAGGTGCGCCTATCCGAGGGCGACGCATTCAACCGCGTGCTCCTCGATCGTTCAAAGCAGGCGGTCAAGGCGCTTGGATTCTTCAAGGACGTGGAGGTTACCGACAAACCGGGCAGCCAGGCCGATCGGTCGGTTGTCGAAGTGAAGGTCACCGAGCAGCCCACCGGGCAGTTAGCGTTCGCGGCGGGTTATTCATCGACCGAGTCCCTGCTGTTTGATGTTTCGGTCGAACAGCGAAACCTTCGCGGGCAGGGCCAATATTTGCGGGCCGCGATTTCGACCAGTCAGTATGAAAAGAGCGTCGATATTCGCTTTACAGAACCACGTTTTCTCGGCCGCAACCTGCAGGCCGGTTTCGATCTTTTCTCGGTGCGCACGGATTATCTGAGCCAGTCTTCATTTTCGAACCAACGAACCGGCGGTTCTCTACGCACACAATTTCCGCTCGGTGCGTCAACCTCTCTCGGTCTGACCTATACGCTGCGGCAAGATGATACGCAGATATCGGAATTGCCCGTTACGTTGAGCGACGGCTCCATCGTCGATCAATGCAACCCGAATTATATCGGCCGATCGGTCTTGTGCGACCAAAAAGGCCAGTTTCTCACGTCGGTCCTTAGCTACAATTACTTCTGGGATCGCCGAAATGACGTCCTCAAGCCGACGAATGGCTTTGATATCTCAGTGCGGCAGGATTTCGCCGGCCTCGGCGGGCAAATAAACTATGTTCGCAGCGAAGTCAGCGGAGGCATCTACAAAGGGCTGGCGCGCGGTCTTGTTGCAAGCTTCAACCTTACCAGCGGCTACGTTGTGGGTTGGGGTGGGGACAACGTGCGCATCAACGATCGGTTCTTCAAAGGCGGCCAAACCTTCCGCGGCTTCGATGTCGCCGGCGTGGGCCCGCGCAATATTCTCTATTACACCGACGACGCCACCGGCGCGCTGACAAACGTCATTTACGGGGATTCGCTGGGCGGCAAGCTCTACTCAGTGGGTACGTTGCAACTGGATTTTCCAACCGGGCTTCCCAAGGAATACGGCATCGGCGCGGCGCTGTTCGCGGAATTTGGAACGGTCGGGTTGCTGGACAAGGCGGACAAGCGGACGGTCGTCATCGATGACGGGACGACCACCGTGACCAGCGTGATCAAAGACGCTGCATCGTTGCGCGCGGCCGCCGGCCTCAGCATCTTCTGGGACTCGCCGTTCGGGCCCGTCCAGTTCGATTTCTCCCAGCCGCTGGCGAAGGAAGATTACGACAAGGGTAAGAGCTTCCGTTTCAGCACCCGTACCAGGTTTTAGCCCCGCACCTTATGAGGTTGCCCATGTCACAGTTTTTCCGGTTTGCCTGCGCGGCGATCGCGCTCGTTGGTCTTTCGGCCGTGGCCGGCCCCGCCATGGCGGCTGACGCCGTGGTGGTTGTGGATTTGCAGCGCCTGTACGGTGAATCCGTCGCCGGCAAGAGCGCTCAGGCGCAATTAAAGGCGATCGGCGACAACGTACAAAAGGAACTCGATCCGGAAGCCAAGGCGCTGCAGGCCGAGACAGATGCTACGTGGGCCCCGCGCTTCCAGGGCAAGTCCGACCAGCAATTAGGCGCCGAACTGGATAAGGACCCTGCGCTTAAAACAAAATATGTCGCGTACGTGCAGCGCAGAAACGCTTTGGTGCAAAAAACCCAATTGCGGCGCAGTGAGCTGCAGGCTACCGAGCAGGGGGCCGTCCAAGCTGTTGTCGAGGCGGCGTCGCCGGACGTGAAAAGCGCAACGGCGGCCAAGGGCGCGAATGTCGTGCTCGAAAAAGGGTCTGTGGTTTGGGCGACAGACGCAGTCGATATTACCGCTGACGTGCTCAGCAGGTTCAATGCCCGCGTCAAAACCGTGCCGGTCACCAAGGTCGATTTGACCCAACAACAGAAATAGACGCATTAGGCGCCCAGCGGCCGAGGCGCACGAGACTATGGTGGACGAGCGTTTCTATCTGGCCGGCGGCCCGTTCGCGGTGGGGGAACTATTCCCCGGTTGCGAAATTCTTGGCGATCCGCAGCGCGTGTTAACTGGCTGCGCCGAACTCGCCGCCGCCGGAGCATATGACCTTGCCTTCGTCGATGGGCGATTGACGGGGCCCCTCGCGACCGACGCTGGCGCCGTCGTCGCGCCGCGCGAGGCGATTTCTCGTCTGCCCGCGGCGGCCATTAAAATCATATCGTCCCACCCGCGCGCCGTATTCGCGGCAGCTTTACGCCAATTGATCAGCGAACGAACCTTTCAGACGCGTGGCCCAGCGATCGCGCCGGAAGCCGTCCTTGAGCAGGATATTTTTTTGGCCCCCGGCGTTGTGATCGGACCAGGCGCGCATATCGGCATGGGCTCGAACATCGGCCCGAACGCCGTCATCGGGCCTGGCGTTATGATCGGACGGCGCGCGATGATCGGCGCGGGCGTGTCGATACGCTGCGCGCTGATCGGCGATGACGTGACGATCCTGGCCGGCGCGGCGATCGGAGAGCCGGGCTTTGCCGTCGCGATCGGACCTGAAGGTCCGGTGGACATGCCCCATATCGGGCGGGTTGTGATTCAGGATCGGGTGAGTCTCGGGGCGGGCGTCGCTGTGGACCGTGGTCTGTTCGCCGACACGCTGGTTTGCGAGGGCGCCAAGATCGACAATCTCAGCCATATCGCCCACAACGCGGTCGTCGGCCGCAACGTGGTCATGGCCGCCTTCGCGGGTATTTCGGGAAGCAGCCGGATTGGAGACGGCGCCATGCTGGGCGGGCGGGTCGGCGTCGCTGACCATCTTTCCGTGGGCGCCGGCGCCCAGATCGCGGCCGGCTCGGCCGTGCTGAGCGACGTGCCGGCGGGAAAGACCCATGGCGGCTATCCGGCAAGGCCGCTTCGCCAGTTTCTGCGTGAGCAGGCCTGGCTGTCGAGGCAGGCAGGACGACGCAATGTTGGCGAGTGAACCTTTGGCCGAAGCGGAAAACAATGCGGGCGATATCGGAATCGCGGAGATATTGCAGCGGCTGCCGCATCGTTATCCGTTTCTGCTTATCGACCGCGCGTTTGATTTCGTCCCAATGCAGTCAATTCGCGGCGTGAAGGCCGTGACCTTCAACGAACAGTTTTTTCAGGGTCATTTTCCCGGACGCCCCATGATGCCTGGCGTACTGATGGTCGAGGCGATGGCGCAAACCGGCGCCATCCTGATCAGCAAATCGCTGGACGTCGATGTCGAACGCAACGCGGTTTTCTTCATGTCGGTCGATGGCGCGAAATTCCGCCGGCCAGTCGTTCCGGGTGATCTTTTGGAGATGCGCGCCGATGTGCAGTTTGCGCGGCGCGGCATCTTCAAATTCAAGGGCGTAGCTGAGGTGCGCGGCCAGCGCGCCGCCGAGGCGGTGTTCGCTGCCAAAGTGGTGGAGATTACACGGTGAGCGCGCGGGTTCACCAGGGCGCCGTGATCGATGCAAGCGCTGAACTTGGCGCCGATGTCGAGATTGGGCCAGGCTGCATCGTCGGCCCGAATGTCCGCTTGCATGACCGCGTACGCCTGGTCGCAAATGTTTTTATCGAGCGCGACACCGAGATCGGCGAGGACACGATCGTCTATCCATTCGCTGTTCTGGGCACGCCAGCGCAGGATCTTTCCTACAAGGGCGAGCCGACAAAGCTGATCATCGGCAAACGCAATCAGATACGCGAGCACGTGGCGATTCATCGCGGCACGGTCAAAGGGAAGTCTGGCGGCGTCACCCGCGTTGGAGACAGCGGGTACTTCATGACCCATAGCCACATCGGTCACGATTGTACGGTCGGCGACCATGTGATTTTTGCGAGCGCCGCCACGCTCGGCGGTCACGCGCAGGTCGGCGATTTTGTAATCCTTGGCGGCCTTTCCGCCGTTCACCAGTACGGGCGGGTGGGGCGGCACGCTTTTATCGGCGGCATGGCCGCGGTGGTGACCGACGTGATTCCCTACGGCATGGCGCACGGCAATCACGCCCATCTGGATGGCCTGAACGTCGTTGGGATGCGGCGGCGGAATTTTTCGCGCGAATTGGTTCACGATCTGCGCGCCGCATACCGCCTGCTATTTGCCGAAGAAGGCACGTTCCAGGAGCGCCTGGAGGACGTCGCGCAGACTTACGTGAAGACGGCTGAAGTCATGGAAATCGTCGATTTCATCCGCGCCGACGCACAGCGTCCGCTGTGCATGCCGCACGTGTAGCCGCGGTGGCTGAGCACGCCTGGAACAAGCTTGGCATAATCGCTGGCGGCGGGGATTTGCCCGTAAGACTTGCCGAGCATTGCCGAGGGCAGGGCAAGCCATATTTTGTGGCGCGCATCGCCCCTCTCGCCTCGCCAGAGCTTTCAGATCACCCGGGCGCTGACAATCCGCTCGACAAGATGGGCGCGCGGTTCGCGGCGTTGCGCGCCGCGGGCTGCGACGCCGTGGTCCTCGCGGGCGCGGTGCGCCGTCCGGATTTTAACGCGTTCGACCCCGACGAGCGCACGCGCCAGATGCTCCCGGCGATCTTGGCGGCCGCGGCGCTGGGAGACGACCAATTGCTGCGAGCGCTGATCGCGGAATGTGAAACTGACGGCTTCACAGTCGTCGGGGCAGAGGATGTGCTCGGAGGTCTGCTCGCGCCGCTGGGGGCGTTAGGCGCACACAAGCCAGACACGGCGGCGATGGCCGATATTCGCAGAGCCGCCGCATTGGTCGCGGCGCTGGGAGCGTTTGACGTGGGCCAGGGCGCTGTGGTTTGCGCGGGGCTGGCGCTCGCGGTGGAAGCGCAGGAGGGCACTGACGCCATGCTGGCGCGCGTGGCTGGACTGCCCCGCGCACTTCGCGGAGCGTCCGACGCCCGCCGTGGCGTGCTCGTAAAACGCCCGAAGCCGGCTCAGGAGCGACGCGTCGATCTACCCGTAATCGGTTTGACGACAATCGAAAACGCCGCCGCTGCCGGTCTGGCGGGCGTGGCGATAGAGGCGCAGGGCGCGCTGATCGTGGACCGTGAAGCCGTCGTCGCCCGCGCCGACGCGCTGGGCCTGTTCGTGCTTGGATTCGATCCGGACAACCCATGAGCCGGCGGGTGTTCCTAGTGGCGGGCGAAACCTCCGGCGATGCGCTAGGCGCCGAACTGATCACCGCGCTGCGGGCGCAAGCCGATGATCTGGAATTTGCCGGCGTTGGCGGCCCGGCGATGGCGGCGTGTGGCGTGCCTAGCCAGGCGGATATCAGCGCGCTGGCGGTCCTAGGCCTGGTTGAAGGCCTTAAGGCTTATCCGCGCGTAAAGCGCGCTGTCGATGAAACCGCCGCCGCCGCCGCCGCCTTCAAACCAGACATCGCCGTGCTGATCGACTCGTGGGGCTTCACCAGCCGCGTTGCCCGGCGCCTGCGGCGCGACATGCCGGGCGTCAAGCTTGTGAAGTATATCGGCCCTCAGGTGTGGGCGACGCGGCCGGGCCGGGCAAAGACGCTGGCCGGCTTGGTCGACCATCTGATCTGCATCCACGATTTCGAGGCGCCGTTTTATCGCCCCTTCGGGTTGCCGGTGACCGTCAGCGGGGCGCCGGCGCTGAGCCGCGTGAAGCGCGGAGACGCGGCGGCGTTTCGCGCACGTCATGCGCTTAGGGCCGGTGAGGAGATATTGCTTCTGCTTCCAGGCAGCCGCCGAGCGGAAATTGAAAACATCGCCCCCGTCCTTGAAGAAGCCGCGGCGCGGCTGTGCGGGACGCGGCCCGGCCTGCTTGTTGTCTGTCTGGCTGCGCCGAGCATCGCAGAGTTAGTGCGCCAACGCGCGGCGGCGTGGCCTTTTCCGCACAAGCTCGTTTTGGACGAGCGGGAAAAGGAAGACGTTTTTGCCGCCGCCTCCGTCGCGCTGGCTGCGTCTGGCACGGTAACCACAGAAGTTGCGCTTCAAGGCGCGCCAGTCGTGGTCGGCTACAAGATCGGCTGGGTCACCTGGGTGATCGCGCGGCTCTTTCTGCTCCGCACGCGCTTCATCACGCTGATGAACGTCGCCGCGGGGCTGGAGGTCGCGCCCGAGTTCGTGCAGACGAGATTTACCGCGAGCAACATCATCCGCGCCGCCGCGCCTCTACTGGATAACGCGGAGATGCGAGCGCGCCAAATTGCACTGCAGGAAGCGGCGCTCGACAAGATGGGGCGCGGCGGCAGGCCGGCGGCCGAGATCGCCGCCGAAGCCGTTCTGCGCGTTCTCGATTAGCGCTGCGCCACCGGCACGTAGTCGCGCTGCTTGGCGCCGGTATAGATTTGCCGCGGCCGGCCGATCTTCTGCGACGGGTCTTCGATCATCTCCGCCCATTGCGCGATCCAGCCGACCGTGCGGGCGACTGCAAACAGCACGGTGAACAGCGATGTCGGAAAGCCCATCGCGCGCAGCGTGATGCCCGAATAGAAATCGATGTTCGGGTACAGCTTGCGCGAGACGAAATATTCGTCGTTCAGTGCGATTTTCTCCAGCTCCATCGCGACCCTCAGCAGGGGGCTGTCCTCGGCGCCGACTTCCTTGAGCACCTGGTGGCAGAGCTTCTGCATCGCCTTGGCGCGCGGATCGTAATTCTTGTAGACGCGGTGACCAAAGCCCATGAGGCGGACATCGGAATTCTTGTCCTTCACCTTGGCGATGAAGTCCGGAATGTTTTCTGGCCTGCCGATGTCCTCCAGCATCTTCAACGCCGCTTCGTTGGCCCCGCCGTGCGCTGGCCCCCACAGGCAAGCGATGCCGGCGGCGATACAGGCAAACGGGTTGGCGCCGGAAGAACCGGCCAGGCGCACGGTCGAGGTCGATGCGTTCTGCTCGTGATCGGCGTGGAGGATGAAGAACACATCGATCGCACGCGCCATCGTCGGGCTGATCTTGAAGTCCTCGGCCGGCACGGCAAAGCACATGCGCAGGAAGTTCGACGAATAGTCCAACTCGTTGCGCGGCGTGATGAAGGGTTGGCCGAGCGTATACTTGTGTGCCCGCGCCGCGATCGTCGGCATTTTCGCGATCATGCGGTGGCTGGCGACCACCCGCTGCGTCGGATCGTTGATGTCGGTGCTGTCGTGATAAAACGCCGACAGCGCGCCGACGGCGCCGGTCATCACCGCCATCGGGTGTGCGTCGCGACGAAAGCCTTCAAAGAAACGGTCGAACTGCGCGTGTAGCATCGTGTGCCGCGTGATCGAGTTGGAGAACGCCGCCAGTTGAGCAGCGTTGGGCAATTCGCCGTGCAGCAGCAGGTAACAGACCTCAAGGAAGGTTGAATGTTCCGCGAGCTGATCGATCGGATAGCCGCGATAGAGCAGCACGCCCTTATCGCCGTCGATGAAGGTAATCTGGCTTTCGCAACTGGCGGTGGAGGTAAAGCCAGGATCGTAGGTGAAGACGTCGGCTTCGGCATATAATTTGCGGATGTCGACAACGTCCGGTCCCAATTGTCCGGCGAGGACAGGCAGTTCAAGCGTCTTGCCGCCGACCGTGATGCTTGCGGGCGCTTTCGGAGTTGCCTTGCTGGTCATGCCTCGTCCTTCCACCAATATTCAAACATTCAGACGCGGTCGCCGAACCGCGCCATCGCTTCGTCCTTGCCCAGCAGGGCAAGCGTCTGGGCCAGGTCGGGGGCCGGCGCTCCGCCCGTCACCACGGCGCGCAAACCTGGGCCGATCTGGCCCATCCCGATCCCCTCGTCGCGGGCGAACGCCTGCATCGCTTCGGCGATCGTCGGCGCTTCCCAGGGCGAGACGCCCTCCAGCACGGGCTTCAGCCTTCGCAACCGCAACATAACATCCTCCTTCATGGCTTTTTCCGCCGCAGCGTCAAGCGCCAACGGTCTGGTGCGGATCAGGAAAAAGCTTTGGTCCGCAAGATCGGCGATGGTCTTGGCCCGCTGCTTAAGCAGGGGCAAAGCGGCGCGCACGCGGGCTTTGTGGGCTTCGTCCAGCGGCCAGCGGCGCTGGGCGGCGATGTAGTCGAACAGGATGCGGGCCAGGCGCTCGTCATCAGCCAGTTTCAGATAGTGAGAATTGACGCTGGCGAGCTTGTCGAAGTCGAGCCGGGCGGGCCCGCGGTGGACGTCCTTGACGTCGAACCAACCCGCCGCCTGCGCCATGGAAAAGATTTCGTCATCGCCATGGCTCCAGCCTAGGCGCGCGAGATAGTTGAGCAGCGCTTCGGGCAGATAGCCCATGTCGCGATACTCGTGCACGGCCTGCGCGCCGTGGCGCTTGGAAAGCTTCGCGCCATCCGGCCCATGGATCAGCGGAATATGGGCGTACGCGGGCTTGTCCCATCCCATCGCATCGAAAATCGGAATCTGGCGCGCCGCGTTGGTCAGGTGATCATCGCCGCGGATGACGTGCGTTACGCCCATGTCGTGATCATCGACCACCACAGACAACATATAGGTAGGCGAACCATCCGCGCGTAACAGCACGAGGTCGTCGATATCACGCGCTGCCGTACGCACGGGGCCTTGGACAAGGTCTTCATTGACGATTTCGCCGTCATCCGGCGCGCGCAGACGGATGACGTGGGGCGCGTCCGGAGAAGGCGGTGGAGTCCCGTCGCGATAAGGCGAACGGAACGCGGCGGTGAACCGCTCAACCTCGGCCTTCGCATCTTCAATCGCCGAAGGCGTGTCTCCTGGATCACCATACGGCCCGCTTGCGAAGGGCCCTTGGCCGTATCCTGTACCCGCACTTAGCAGCGCACTGAGTCTGGCACGGGCGGCTGCGCCGGCGTTACGCCGTTCTTCTAATTCCTCGGTGGTCATATAGCAGCGGAACGCGGTCCCACGCTGAATCATCGTCTCTGCGGCTTGCCTATGAATATCCGCGCGCTTGGACTGATAGATAGTCTGGCCATCAGCTTCCAAACCCAGCCAGTCTAATCCCTCATGGATCGCCGCCGTCGCTTCTGGCGTCGAGCGCGCGCGATCTGTGTCTTCGATGCGTAAAAGATACTTCCCGCCGCGTCCGCGAGCGTAAAGCCAGTTGAACAAAGCCGTGCGCGCGCCTCCAATGTGCAGGAAGCCCGTGGGCGAAGGGGCGAAGCGCGTGACGACGGTCATCGAGGGGCAGGGGCCAAAGGAAAGGGGAGCGGCGCCACATAGCACGGCGCGTCTCGCCGCTCCTAGCCGTCCGCGCGCCGCGGCCTTTTCCTGGGCTGCTTTGGCGCGGGAGCAGGCGGGCCGGCCGATCCTGTGGGGGCCGCTGGCGGTGATGGCCGGCGCTGCGTTTTATTTCACCGCGCCCACGTCGCCGCCCGCCGCGCTTGGCCCCGCGCTGCTAGCCGTGGCCGTGATCGCTTGCTGGCTGCTGGCGACGCGCCAGACGGCGCACGCCGGCGGGCCGGCCGATC